>CANRGU010000108.1 GCA_947630255.1 uncultured Clostridia bacterium
CAGTTATAAATGAAATAATTGATAGCAACCCTGCAACTAAATTAGAAACAATAAAAACAAAAGAATACACAGCAGATTATTACACACAAGATGAATTACTAAATTTAATGGACATTATAAAAACTACACCTATTGAATTGCCAGTAGTTATTGCAGGTGTATATGGGTTAAGGCGTGAAGAAGTCATAGGTATTAAATGGAATGCTATTGATTTTAAAGCAAAGACATTAACAATAAGACATACTGTAGGTCGTGGAAAAATTGATGGTGTTACACAATTCATTTTCAAAGATAGAGCAAAAAGTGATTCTGGTTATAGAACTTTACCTTTATTTGATTTTATTGCTGATTTATTAAATATCTATAAAGATAAATATGCAGAATATAAAAATTTTTATGGTAATACTTATTGCAATGATTATAAAGATTATATTTGTTTAATGGAAAATGGAGAATTAATGAAACCTGGATATGTAACACAGACTTTTAGTAAAATACTAGAACAAAATAATTTAAGACATATTAGATTACATGATTTAAGACATAGTTGTGGTACTTTATTAGTTCAAAATGGTGTTCCAATAAAAGATATACAAATATGGCTAGGTCATTCTAATTTTCAAACTACATTAAGATATGCACATGCTGATATAGCGAATAAAAGAATTTCTGCAAATGTTATTAGTGATAAACTTGCATTAGATACAAAAAAAGAACAAATTACCGAACTTGCACTTTAGGTAATTTGTCTTACAAAAACATTTCTAACTATTTATAAAAATTCTAATTTTGGAAAAGTGTTAGAACTTTTGTTAGAACTTTGCACTATTTTAAAATTAAAACACCAAGTTCTGATTTCTCGAAATACTTGGTGTTCTAATGGTGCAGATGGCCGGAATCGAACCGGCACGGTTTATTCAACCGCAGGATTTTAAGTCCTGTGCGTCTGCCAGTTCCGCCACATCTGCATTTCAACTGGCAAAATGAATTATACTACTTATTTATATTGGTTGTCAATATTTTTTTTGATTTTTTTGCATGTGAAGTGAAAATTTAAATTCCAGTTTTTTGATTTTAAACATTAGTTTAGAAAATACATGGACAAATTTTAGTTAATATGATAAAAATATATAATAAATAAGAAATATGAAATGGAGATTAAAATGAAAGAGGAATGTATAAGTATATTAAAAAGTATTAATAGAGAAGGAATGGACAAATTAATAGAATTTTTGGAAAATTCTGATTTTTTTGAAGCACCTGCAAGCACAAGGTATCATGGAGCATGGAAAGGCGGCTTACTTGCACATAGCATGAAAGTATATGAAATACTAAAAACAAAAACAGAAGATAACGATTCTACAAAAATTGTTGCATTACTACATGATATTTGCAAAGTTAATTATTATAAAACAGATTTTAGAAATGTAAAGAATAATGGAGTATGGGAACAGGTACCATATTATACAGTTGATGATACTATACCTTTTGGTCATGGTGAAAAATCAGTTATGATGATTAGTGAATTTATAAAATTGACGCCAGAAGAAAAATATGCAATAAGATGGCACATGGGATTTACTGAACCAAAAGAATTGTATGGCACAATAGGTATGGCGTATAAAAAATATCCATTAGCACTTCTTACACATGAAGCAGATTTAGAAGCAACATATTTTTATGATATATAAATAAATGTATTGAATTTTATAGAAAAATAAGGTTTTGAATTGTTCAAAATCTTATTTTTTTGTCATACTTGTCCTTTTAACCTAATATAATTAAATGACAAAAATGAAGGAGAAAAATATGATATTAAAAAAAGGTGATAGAACTTCTTTAAATAATTTAAAAATAGGACAAAGAGCAAAAGTGATAGGACTTAATCTTAATAACCCAGAAGTAAGAAGACATTTATTAGATATGGGCATAACAAAAGGAACAGAAATTTTAATAAAAAAAGTTGCGCCAATGGGAGATCCCGTAGATATTGAACTTAGAGGCTATGAACTTTGCATTAGAAAAGAAGAGATGAAAAATATAGAGGTAGAAATTATTTAAAAGAAAAGAGATGTTGATTATGAAAGTTGCATTAGTGGGAAATCAAAATTCCGGTAAAACTACACTTTTTAACTTACTTACAGGAACAAACCAAAAAATTGGAAATTGGCCAGGTGTTACAATAGAAAGAAAAATAGGAAAGATAAAAAATTTAGGATATGATTTGGTCGACTTACCGGGTATCTATTCCTTAAGTCCGTATACTGTTGAAGAAGAGGTATCTAGAAAATTTGTGTTAGAAGAAAAGCCTGATTTGATAATTAATATTATAGACGCCACATCAATAGAAAGAAGTCTTTATCTTACTACACAGCTAATGGAGCTAAATATTAAAGTTGTAATTGCTCTAAATATGGCAGACAGATTAGAGGCAAAAGGAATACATATAGATGCAGAAAAACTATCAAAAGAGATAAAAACAGATGTAGTTATAATATCTGCTTTAAAAGGTACAGGGATAGATGAATTAAGGGATAAAATAAAAAGCAATATTAATAAGAAAATTGTAAGTAAAGAAATATTTAAATCAGATATCGAAAATGAAATTTTACAAGTTGAAAATATACTTAATGTAAATAGATTTATAGCTATAAAAATTTTAGAAAATGACAAAATGTATCAAAATTATCAAACAGGACAAGTAAGAAATAGTAGGAATAGATTAGAAGAAACATATAAAATGGATATAGAAGAAATAATAGCAAATGCCAGATATGAGTATATATCTAAAATAAAAAATAAGGTTATTTCAATAAGAACTAAAAATAGTAGCCTATCTGATAAATTAGATAAAATATTTTTAAATAGACTTCTTGCATTTCCAATATTTATTATATTAATGTTTTTAGTCTATTATTTATCAGTTGGCGTAGTTGGAAGTTACACAGTAGATGCAGTTTCTAGTATTATAGAAGATATAGGGGAAGGAGTAAGGACTTTTTTAGCAGCGCTTGGAGCGTCAAACTGGTCTACCAGTTTAGTAGTTGATGGAATAATAGCTGGCACAGGAGCAGTACTTGGATTTGTACCACAATTAATTATCTTATTTTTCTGCATTTCTATATTAGAAACAACTGGATATATGTCAAGAGTTACATTTCTATTAGACAAATTATTTAAAAAATTTGGATTAAGTGGAGAGACTTTAGTTCCATTTATAGTTGGACTTCGGATGCAGTGTTCCAGGGATAATGTCAACAAGAATAATAAAGGATAGCAAAGAAAGAGATTTATCTATAATGCTCACACCTTTTATTCCATGTAGCGCAAAATTACCAATAATAGCAATGTTTACAGGATATTTTTTCGGAGATAGATCAGGGCTTGTATCTGCTTCACTTTACTTTTTTGCAATTGCAATAATATTAATATCTGCAATAGTAATAAAAAAATTATTTATAAAAAATAGTGGAACAGCATTTATATCAGAACTTCCAGAATATAAAATGCCAAGTGCTAAATATGTAATAAGAGATGTAACAGACAAAGTAAAAGAATTTATAAAAAGGGCAGGAACAATTATTTTGATTTGTTCAATAATTATATGGTTTTTACTGTCATTTTCTTGGAAATTAGAATATGGAGTAGAAATAAAAAACAGCATACTTGCAAGTATAGGAAATATGATTTCATGGATATTTTATCCTATACTTGGAACATTTAGCTGGGAAGCGGCAGTTTCAGCAATACAAGGCTTAGTTGCAAAAGAACAAGTAATATCATCAATGAGTATAATAGCTGGACTAAGCGAAGGAATACAAGAAAGTTCTATGATTTTTAAATCATCAGCCTTTAGCTTTTTTACTCCAATAAGCGCATATGCATTTATGGTATTTAATCTATTTAGTGCACCATGTTTTGGAGCAATAGGAGCAATGAGAAGGGAATTTGGAAGCACTAAAAAAATGTTTAAAGCGATAATATTCCAAACAACACTTGCTTGGATATTAGCAAGTTTAGTATTTAACATTGGGACATTTATACATAATTTAAAAATTTAGGCAAAAAAGGGGACAGACCCCTTTTGTTTAAAAAGATAAGGAGAGATTTAATGAACTTTGTAGATTTTATTATTTTAACAATAGTATTGGGTATATTAGGATTAATAATTTATTTTAACTTCATAAAAAAGGATGAAGATGCATGTTTAAGATGTCCATATAAAAGCAAAAATAGGATTTAGGGGACAGTCCCTTAAATTCTATTTTTTTCATAATATATTTTAAGAGGTGAAATTATATGACGTATGAAGAAGTAGAAGAGATACTTCGGTTCAAAGAGAAATATTCCATATCCAAAGCTTATAAATATAAGACAAAATTTAAAATATGCTAATTTATTATATGACAATTTTGCAGGAAGTGATGGAGAGCTTAC
>CANRGU010000109.1 GCA_947630255.1 uncultured Clostridia bacterium
GACAATGATTATAAAGAAAGAGTTGATATTAATCAGTCCATTATTTCTAATGAAACCAAAGATAAAAAAGAAAATATTAAAAAAAATGATTCTAGTAATACATCAATTGAAGTACTAGCATTAATTTTTTCATTCGTTGTATCTCTTTGCATATTTCGTAGTGTAATTTTACTTTTAATTTTTATGGTTATTCTAGTAGTATCAAAAAATAAATTCTTTAAGGTTATATGGAAAACATTCTTATTTGTTGTAATAGCGGGATTGATTGTTTTTGGTGTTTGCTTTTTGATAGTTGTTGGTGGTACTGGTATTAGATAATAAAAAAGGAGGAGCTATGATGAAGAAAATATTATATTTAAATTTTTTATTACTTTTGATGATTACAATGTTACCAAATGTATATGCTAAAGAAGATATTGTAACAATTGATTTTAAGGATAATTATAATAATATAAAACTTAATGATGCAATGCCTGTTAGTGATGATGTTGGTAAAGCAATTGTACCTTTTAAACCGTCTTCAAGTGATTCATACGAAGCTTGTTCTGTAATTGATTTTTCTATTAAATCTAATGTTTATGACTCTGAAAACAAAACAGTTGAATATGAAATCTATCTTACTAAAGATAAACTTTCTACACTAGAAGATCAATATGTAAAACTATATTTAGTAAATTATTCTACAGATAAGGGTGAGCTTGCTGTTGTTAATCCTATAACATATCAAGCTATGAATGAAAAAAGTGATATTGGAATACCACTTGATTCAAAACTTTTATTTAAAGGAGTAATAGAAGGTGATGAAGTAAATAATTATAGATTAAAAGTATGGCTTTCTAATAATTATTTAGTTACTCAAGAAAGAAAAAAGTTTGCCGCTACTATTGGTGTAGTTGCGAAAGTCAAAGGTGATAATGCAGATGAAGACATTAAAGATATCCAAAAAGGAGATGTAAATCGGGATAATAAAAAATATTGTAGAATTTAAAAAAATATTATATGATGTAGTAAATTATTAGTTTAGAGAAGGAGTTTGTTATGAAAAAGAAAGTTTTTTCTGTCATAATATTTTCATTAATGCTTATTACTTGTTTTTTCAGTCCAAAAAATAATGGAAAAATTATGATTGATAAGAAAGAAATGGCTAGTGGTAAAGTCGATGATTATTATATGCTAGAAAGAGAAAGTATGTTTTATTCAGTGAATTTATTAGATGATAAAATGACAGAACATGAAAAAGCCATTGTTTTAGCACAGTTTTTACAAGAAGGAAGTATATATGAAGAACATCCAGGTAAATTACATGATGTATTTCATGATCATACAAATGATAGAGATGAATACAATGAAACATTTTATGATTTAGCAACCAATGCTGGTCTTAATTGTGAAAAAGTGCAACTAACTAATAATTATACTGAAGAGTTTATTGTTTGTAATTTAGATGGAGAATGGACTTATATGGATGCTGTAAAAAGCGATAATGAATCATATCAAAAAATCGATAGTAGTTTATGGTTTAAAAGTCGTAGTGAAATGCAACAAATAAATCCATCACTTTATCACTTTGATGATGTTTACGATTCCTATGGCTCTTTGTTTTCACGAGAAAATGGAGAAAGTTTTCCTGAAGGAAAGACATATCAAGTAGATAATTATTCATCACGAGTACATTATGATGATAATTACATGTATTATGAAAAAAATATAGGTACAACAGGTAAATTATATAGAAAAAATAGAACTACTAAAGTAGAAGAAGGAATTACTGATGTATTATATAACGAAAAAGGAAGTGGACTTGCGAAAGATGAAAATACTTTATATTATGTTGGTACAGATAATTCTTTATATAGTGTAAGTACTTCTTCAATTAAATTCCCTACTAAAGTAGTCTCTAGTACTTCTTCTAAGAAAATTACAGCTGTGTTCTTACAAGAAGGATATATAAGTTATAGTTTATATGACCAAAGTAGTAAACAAACAGAAATAGTTAAATATAAAAAAGTAAGTGATTGGCCAGTTAAGAAAACTTATGAATTAAATGATAGTACTCATAAATATAATTTAGATTATTTAGAAGCAAAAGATAAAATTTCTATTCTCAGTGCAGTAGGTATTGGAGATAATCTACCAAGTGGAGAGATTTATGTGCCAAATACAATAGATGGTAAAAAAGTAATAGGAATTGGAGAAAATGCCTATGATGCTCAAGATGGTTCGAATTTTACAGGTGAATTAGTTATACCGGATAACATCATATATGTAGGACAAAGTGCCTTTGCAAAAAACAAACAGTTTACTGGTATAAAACTTGGAAAAAATTTAAAATCAATTTGTCATAGTGCTTTTTCACCTGATTTTGATTATGAAGTTTTTCATGTATTACCATCTCTTGAAATTCCAAGTAGTGTTACATATATTGGTACTTATGCATTTGGTGGATATGACATTTATAATTTAAAAATAAATACCAAAAAATTAAAATATTATAATCCTGGTATATTTTGGTTTGTTTATGGTGAATTAATTGTACCTGAAGGAGTAGAATATTTAGCTTTGAATTCAATTGGAACGGGTACGTTAGATATGGTGGTTTTACCATCATCATTAAAAGAAATAGGGTATGCTTCTGTTAGTGCCAAAAATGTCTTTATAAAATCAAAAGATTTAGATTTTTTAGCATTTCCTCAAGATGGTCTTCCATGTAAAAGATATGCTTATAAAGGTAGTAAAACAGCAAGACTTCTAGCAGAAGAATATTTAGATGTTTATGATATTGAAGTTCAAGATATATATTTAGATAAAACAGAATTAAATGTAGAAAAAGGTGCTAAACCAGTTACTTTGAAGTATGAGTTGGGAACAACTTATTATTTTGATAATCCTACTATAACATGGGAAAGTGAAGACTCGTCAGTTGCAACAGTTGATCAAGAAGGAAAAGTTACTTTCCATAATGGAGGATCTACAAATATAATAGTTAAAAATTCTAATAATGGAATAGCAAAATGTAAAGTCTATGTACATGATGGATTTATCCCAGAAGTACCTATTCAAGGTGTTACAGTTAGTGAGAAAAATATTAAATTAAGAATTGGTGAAACTTATAAATTAGATGCGACAATAACGCCAGATGATACAACAGCATCTAAACATGTAAAATGGGAAACTTGGAATGAACTTGTCGCAACAGTTGATACCGATGGTATAGTTACTGCTAGAGGTTATGGAGAAACAGATATATACGTAAGAGCAAGTAGTGGTCATTATGATCATTGTCATGTTAACGTAATACCTTATGATATAGAAGAAAAACCAATAGAAAGTGTAACATTAAAAGAGGAAAATGTAACTTTAAAAGTAGGAGATTTTTATAAAATAGAAGCGACTATTTTACCAAGTGATACAACAGATTCAAAAAACTTAACATTAAATAGTGATGCTCCTGATGTAGTTGAAGTATTTAATGGAGTAGAAATACATGCAAAAGGACCAGGAGTTGCAAATATTACAGTTGAAACATCAAATGGTAAAAAGGCAACATGTCAAGTTACAGTTATTCAAGAAATTAAAAATATAACTTTAACTCCAACTGAACTAAATTTAAAACTAAATCAAACATATAACTTGAAAGCTACAGTAACGCCTGATAATGCAACAGATAAAGATAATTTATGGTCTAGTAATCATGATAATATTGTACATGTTGATCAAAAAGGAAAAGTCACAGCTAAATCTGTAGGTAATGCAATAATAACAGTTAAAACAGCAAATAATAAAATGGCAACATGTAGTATTACTGTTACTGATAAGAACACATCTAAATATAAAAAAGGTGATGTAAATCGAGATGATTACGTTGATGTAAAAGATGCAAGAGAAGCATTATCAATTTCAGTAGGAACAAGACCAATAACATCTGAAGATATAGATGTTGCAGATTTTAATGGAAATAAAATGATAGAGTCGAGTGATGCAATAGAAATATTAAGACTTTATCTTGATAAAGAATAATTATTTGAGGTGAATTAAATGAAAAAGATATTTAAAATAATACTTTTATTTGTAATTTGTGTGTTATGTTTAAAGCCCAATAATATTAAGGCTTTAACACAAACTAGTAATAGTCAAAATGATGAAATTGTTAAAGTACATTTAGAATTAGATGAATATAATTATGATTTTGCTAATGAAGTTTTAAAATTAGTTAACATTGAAAGACAAAAAGTAAATCTTTCACCACTTGTTATGGATTATGACTTGGAAGAAAATGCTATGCTAAGAAGTGCAGAAATTACTGCTTTATTTTCCCATACAAGACCAGATGGTAGTAGTTATTCTGGTATTGCTAAAGTAAATGGAGAAAATATAGAAGCAGGCTCATCAACTCCAGAAGCTGTAGTAAAA
>CANRGU010000110.1 GCA_947630255.1 uncultured Clostridia bacterium
CTACTATTTTAACATTTTTTCATACAAAACTAAAATCCACTCTTAAAAAAAGTGGATTTTAAAATAAAAATTAAGGACATATAAAATTCTAAAAAAAGTGTTTGACAAACAATATAAACTATGGTAAAATATTCATCTGTAAGCCGCATAAGTTAGGTATTAAATGCTATAAAATAGTAGCTACCTAAGTTTAATCTTAGCGAGTATTAGTAAAATGGAGGAACAAAAAGAATGTACGCATTAATTGAAGCTTGTGGAAAGCAATACAAAGTAGAAGAAAAGGATGTAGTATTTTTCGAAAAATTAGATGCAGAAGAAGGAAAAAAAGTTACTTTTGATAAAGTAATATTAGTATCTGATGATGGAAAAGTACAAGTTGGTAACCCTTATGTAAAAGGTGTTAAAGTAGAAGGTAAAGTAGTAGCACATGGAAAAGGTAAAAAAATTATCGTTTTCAAAATGAAGGCAAAAAAGAATGAAAGAAAGAAACAAGGACATAGACAACCATATACAAAGGTTGAAATAACATCAATAAAAACTTCAACAACTAAGGTTGCAGCTGAAAAAGAAGAAAAACCAGCAGAAAAAAAGGAAGCTACAAAAACAACTACTACAGCAAAGAAAACTACAACTAAAGCAACTACAGCAAAGAAAGAAACAACTAAAAAAGAAGAAAAAGCTAACGCATAACAGATATCAAGAAAAATAGCGATAGATAATTTAAAACTTGGAAGGGAGTGAATTATAAATGGCACATAAAAAAGGTCAAGGTAGTGTTAAGAACGGAAGAGACAGTGAGTCTAAACGTTTAGGTGTAAAAAGAGCAGATGGACAGTTTGTTCTAGCAGGAAATATATTAGTAAGACAAAGAGGAACAAAAATACATCCAGGTGTTAATGTAAACAAAGGTAGTGATGACACTTTATATACAGTAGTAGATGGAACAGTTAAGTTCGAAAGAAAAGGAAGAGACAAAAAACAAGTAAGTGTTTATCCAGTAGAAAATAAATAAGTAAAACTCTCCAAATGCGGTTTGGAGAGTTTTTGCATTTAATTCAACAAAAATATTTATATTGTAATTAGAATTAAAATAATATATAATAATTAGAAATTAAAATGAAAAGTAAGAAGACAAATTCGAAAGGAGAAAGGACTATGAGTAAAAAAGTAATACTAAGTGGAATACAATCAACAGGAAAATTAACACTTGGAAATTATTTAGGAGCATTGGATAACTGGGTAAAAATGCAAGAGGAATATAATTGCTATTATATGATAGCAAATTTGCATACACTCACTGTTAGAAATAATCCAGAAGAATTAAAAAATAATACACTAAAAATACTAGCAATATATATTGCAGCAGGACTTGATCCAAATAAAAATACAATATTTATACAGTCACAAGTAAAAGAACATGCAGAACTTGGATGGATATTAGACTGTTATACATATATGGGAGAACTATCAAGAATGACTCAATTTAAGGATAAATCTGCAAAACATGCAGATAATATAAATGCAGGATTATTTACATATCCAGTATTAATGGCAGCAGATATTTTGCTATACCAAGCAGACTTAGTTCCTGTTGGAGAGGATCAAAGGCAACATTTAGAAATAGCAAGAGATATTGCAGAAAGATTTAATAAACTTTATGGTAAAACTTTTGTTATTCCAGACGCCTATGTTAGAAAAGAAAGCGCAAGAATTATGGGACTTCAAGATCCAGAGAGTAAAATGAGTAAAAGTGCTACAAATTTAAATGATGTAATCTTTTTAGAAGATGAGCCAGAAGTAATACTAAAAAAATTTAAAAAAGCAGTAACAGATTCCGAAAACAAAGTAAGATTTGACCTTGAAAACAAGCCAGGTGTAAGCAATTTAATGCAAATATATTCAGCAATCACTGGTAAAAAAATGGATGAAATTGAAAACGAATTTGATGGCAAAGGATATGGAGACTTTAAAATGACAGTTGCAAATTCTGTTATTGATAAATTAAAACCAATACAAGAAAAGTATAAAGAAATATTAAATAACAAAGAATATCTAGAAGAAATATATACAAAAGGCGCAGAAAATGCAAGAAAAATAGCATCGAAAACATTAGAAGATGTAAAACAAAAAATAGGAATTTTATAGGAGAATAGAATGTTTATAGATTATACAAAAATTATAATTAAATCCGGAAACGGCGGAAACGGAGCAGTTAGCTTTAGAAGAGAAAAATATGTTGCATCAGGTGGACCAGACGGAGGAGACGGCGGAAAAGGTGGAGACATATATTTTATTGTAGATCCAGATTCTAATACACTAATTAATTTTAGATATAATAAAAAATATAAAGCAGAAAACGGACAAAACGGTAGTGGAAATAGATGCTATCGGAAAGTCTGGAGAAGATTTATATATAAAAGTTCCAAGAGGTACAGTAGTAAGAGATGCAGAGACAGGAAAACTAATAGCAGATTTATCAAAAGAAGGACAAGTCGAGCTTATTCTTCCAGGAGGAAGAGGAGGAAAAGGAAACTCGCATTTTGCAACATCTACAAGACAAGCACCAAGATTTTCACAAGATGGAGAAAAAGGATTAGAAAAAGAGGTAATTCTTGAATTAAAACTCTTAGCAGATGTAGGGTTAATAGGATTCCCAAGTGTTGGTAAATCTACAATTCTTTCAGTAGTTACATCAGCAAGACCTAAAATTGCAGATTATCATTTTACAACATTAGAGCCAAATTTAGGAGTAGTAAAAACAGAATATGGAGATAGCTTTGTAATTGCAGATATTCCAGGTATTATAGAAGGCGCAAGCGAAGGAACAGGACTTGGATTAAGATTTTTAAGACATATAGAAAGAACAAGACTTCTGCTTCATGTTATAGATGTATCAGGATCAGAAGGTAGAAATCCAGTGGAGGATTTTAAAATAATAAACAAAGAACTAAAAAAATATAGTGAAAAATTAAGCAAAAGAAAACAAATAATTGTTGCGAATAAAATAGATAGTATGCAAGACGAATCGCTATATAATGAATTAGAAAAGCTAGCAAAAGAAAAAAATATAGAGATATTTAAAATATCTGCTGTAACAGGAGCTGGCTTAAAAGAATTATTTGCTTATGTATCTAAAATCTTAAAAACTCTTCCAAAAGAAGAATTAGAAGAATCAGAAGAAAAAGTAGTATATACATTAAAAGAAGATGATGAAGGGTTTGACGTAAGAAAAGAAGATGGCATATATATAGTAGATGGACCTGCAATTGAAAAAATAATGTCAAGAGCAAATCTAGAAGACAATGAATCATTATACTATTTCCAAAAAAGTATAAGATTTTTAGGAGTAGAAGAAAGATTAAAGAAAATGGGAATAAAAGAAGGAGACACAGTAAAATTCTTAGACTGGGAGATGGAATGGTTTGATTAAACCAATTCGTTTTAAAAAAATTACAAAAAAACAAAACTTTTGTTTGACATTTGCTTTTTTGTATGATAATATATTAGCAAATATATTTTCGGGAGTGATTATATTGAAAAAAGAAGGAATGGTCGATTTAAATAAAAGAGAAAGAGCAATACTTAAATTCATAGAAAAGCAAGTAAAAGAAAAAGGATATCCACCATCAGTTAGAGAAATTGGAAAAGCAGTAGACTTAAGTTCAACAGCTACAGTACATGGATATTTAGAAAAACTTGCAAAAAAAGGATACATTAAAAAAGAAGATCAAAAAGGAAGAACACTAAAATTATTAAAAGGTGGGCTTTCAGATAACGAAGCATCTAGCCCTAAACCAGTATATAACGGAAAAGAATTAGTCGATGTACCAGTAATAGGTAAAATTACAGCAGGGGCACCAATACTTGCAGTAGAAAACGTGACAGATACATTTCCTATTCCAATTGATTTTGTAGGAAATAGCGAGAGCTTTATGCTTACAGTACGTGGAGAAAGTATGATAGAAGCAGGAATTTTAGATGGAGATTACATATTAGTAAAAAGACAAAACAGTGCAAGAAACGGACAAATAGTAGTAGCATTAATAGAAGACGAAGCAACAGTAAAAACATTTTATAAGGAAAAAGACCATATAAGGTTACAACCAGAAAATAGTACAATGGATCCAATAATAGTACCAGACTGCAAAATACTTGGGGTAGTTGGCGGAGTATTCAGAAAATTATAAAACAGAGAAATAAAATATATGAAAAATTGTATCTTATCAGTAGATGCAATTTTTTT
>CANRGU010000111.1 GCA_947630255.1 uncultured Clostridia bacterium
CTATCACATGCTCTTGGAACTTTGTATTCTGTAATTTGTTTTAAATAATCTCCATCTGTTTGTGCAACTTGGCTTAAGAAACTTTCTGGAAGTCCAGATACACCGCCTGACACACCATCTATATTCATATCTCTTATTTCATCTATGCTACTATATCCTTTATAGTGTTGATAAATTCTTTGAACTAAAACATTTAATTTATCTTGGAAATCTAATGTTAAATTTTCTTTTTCGTAGATTTCACTTATTTCTTCTTTAGTTATTACATAACATGGTTTTGCTTCTCCTGCTACATATTTTAATGTTGCTAGATTATATTTTTTTATGATTTGTGTTAAAGCTTCATAACCAAAGTCTTTTTTATATTCATATAGTAAAATATCAAATTTATCTTGTGATGTAAGAAGTGATGGTACATCAAATGGTATTGCTCTTGATATGTTAATTTCTGTTACACCATATTCTTTAAGTAATAAATCATATATTAATTCTTTAACATATTTTTTATCGTTTACATCTCCATATGTACAACCCTTTAAAGCCTTTTTTAATTCGTATTTTTTTGCCTTTCTTCTTTTTAATTCTTCTTCAGAAAGTCCAATATCGTATAAGTTTATTTTTGTAATTTCATCAAGTCTTTTCTTTACGAACTCTGTCATTTTTTCTATGGTAAATGTTTTATCATCAACATCTACTGTTTCTTCTGGAGTTGCATTTTTATTTTTTTGTACAAAATATCTAATTAATACTCCTGCAAGTATTAATACAACAAATGTTAATATAATGTTTGTAACATTCATCTTTAAGAACACCTCTCTTACATTCTCATTCGTAATTCTTGTAATTTGTAAATAATTTTCTCTGCCGTATTTTTTACTTCTTCAAGAAAATAGGCATTTTTATCTTTTGGATTTATTTTTCTAAATTTTATAAAGAAATCATCTACTGTTCCTTCATTACATGCTTCTGAAAACAAAGTGTTATATGGTATTGCGCAAATTTTTTCGCGTTCTTTCATATATCTAGATACATTTTTTATGTTATACTTTGAATTTTTATCATATCTGCCTAGCAATGGAATTACTTTTTTTCCTTGAAATACCTGATTTGTTCTTTTTATTTCTAAATAATCATTAATTTGTCTCATTTTTTGAGATAAATTAACTACTATTATATCTGATATTTCTAATAAAGAATTTACATTACTTTCTCCTAATCTATTGTCTATATCTACAAAAACTAAGTCATAATATTTGCTTGCAATTTTGGCCATATCCTTAAATATTTTTTTATGTATTTCGTAATCTTCAGTTCCTACGTTTGTATCTGCTAATAATTCTAATCTATTATCAGTAAAAATTATTCTTGTATAATTTGTTATTATTTCTGGTGAAGTTTTATTACTTAGTATTGCTTTTGCAAGTCCACTAACTCCAGATGCTATGCTTGCTCTTTTATCACCATGTTGTATTAAACTAACTGTTTTATCTTCTTGCCAATAACAATCTTGATAAGAATAGTCATTGTATTTTGTATCTAAAATTAGTATTTTATAGTTATGCTGTATAGCAAGATATGTCGCTATTGCAGCAATTGATGCGGTCTTTCCTGTTTCACCAATTCCGTTACTCCAAAATGATATTATTGCCATATTGTTCTCCTTATAAACTTCTTATAATCTTTCTAATTTCTCCTGATTTTATTTCTGGAAAAATCTCTTGAGCTAATATACCCAAAGAATCTCTAAATTGCTCACTTAAATTTCTAAATTTTATTTTTGATACTCTTTGATTTTCTATTATTGCAGATAAATCTCCTTGATCATATGGAAAATATATTTTTTCATTCTCCCATTCAACTGGAGATGTAAGAGATAGAAGATTTAAATATTCATCGTTTTCTTCGCTAATATCTCTTTCGAAAAGTATTTTTGTCATTTTCACTTTTTGTGTAAAATTATTAATAATTTCTATTCCTTTTCTTAATGAAAAATTATCAAATGCAGTTATAAAATATAATTTATCTGAACTTGCAAGTCCAAATAAGTCAAGCACTTCTGCAGAATCAATATCTATTAACATGATATCATAATCGTTTTCTATGTTGCCTAAATACCTGCTAACTGACTCAAAATCTTCGAATCCGACTGCAACATCGATTCCTTCATAATCAGTAACATAGATTTTTGTTGGAGATATTGAAGGTACGATATATCTTGCTTTTTGCAAAATTGTTGTGTCTATAACTAAAACTCTTTTTTTAGCTTCAGTTAATACTTTTGCTAGATAAATTATTAAATCTGTTTTTTCAAATGCGCCTATAAATCCTACCTTCTTCAAAATGATATCCTCCTATTTTATTTAATTATATTCTAGTCAATGCATATTAATAACTTGTTAATCCTGACAAGTATGCTTCTCTTGCTGCCTCTGCATTTTCGATTTCTTCTTGTATTTTTGTTTCTAAGTTTGTTTGTGCACTTGCTGAATAAGAACCTTTATCGCCATCAATATAGCCTCTCATATTTTGATCAAATCTTGCTTGTAATGCGGCTCTTGCCTCATTTTTTATGTTTGCATTAGCAGCAATTAAATTTTGTACTGAAGCTGTTGGTGTATAAGTTTTTGTAGCTGCTTCTTGCATTCCTGGTTCTACATATTGTATTGCATAGAATTTTGATGCTGTCATTTGATAAGCTTCTACAATGGCACTTTCCATCATTAAAATTTCTCCTTCTGTAAGTTCTAATCCTATTGTATTTCCGATTAATGATTTTATTTCTTTTTTTGAAACAACTATTAAATCTTGCCCATTTGGAAGTGTTAATCTAATATCAATATAATCGCCTATCATAACTGTTGTTGGCAATACTATCATGTTATACTCTACATATCTTGTGTCATTTGATAATTCTTCGTCTTCATAAACCATATTTTGTGATAATATAGTTCCAGCATTTAAATCTAATTTACTTTTATATCCACTTGGAAAGATTGAATCTATCCATGTTTCTTTTCCTTTAGAATCGACTGTTTTAGTTTTAGCTGCAAATGCACCTACTGGCACAGCCTTTTCTGTAACTAAAACTGATTCTACTTTATCAAAAGTTATTTCTTCTCCAGATTTAACATTTGATATTAATCTATAGGCATATGTAAGAGCTCCCTCTTCTACTTCTTGCTTTTGCTCCTTTTTTGACATTAACATAAATATTAAAACTCCTATAATTGCACATACTATTAATGTAATCATCATACCTAATAAAAATGAATTTCTTGCTCTTTTTTGCATTGGATTTGCTACCATATTGCATTCCTCCCACAACATAATAATTTAATTTTATTTTACAACAAATTCACCTTAAAAACAACATTTAAGGCGATTGTAATTTAAATATAATAGTTTTGTAACATTTTTGTAATATTACAAAACAAATTTCTCGATTGCCTCTGCCACGCCGTCTTCATCGTTTGATGCTACAACTTTATCTGCTATTTTTTGCATGTATGGAGAGCTGTTTGCTGTGACTACTCCTAATCCTGCGTTCTCTACCATTTCTTTATCGTTAATATTGTCGCCTATTGTCAAAACTTCTTCTTTACTTATACTTAACATTTTTATTAATTCTTCTATTGCAGACCATTTATTTACATTTTTATTTGTAATTTCAGTATAAAAATAAGATATTTCAAAATCTTCTGTTCCATGCTTTATTATTTTTCTAGACATATGCGCAACTTCTAAAACATCTATGTCTTTAATTGTTTTTAATTTATTTATTATGCTTTTAAAAATCATTTGATCACTATCGCATATTGTAATTTTTAAAAAATCGTCGCCTTCATACTTTAGTATATAATCTCTTAAATTATCTATTACATTTATTTTTATTTTTTTATCATCTGGCTTTTTTTTGTTTTCGTTATTATAAAATAAAATATTATAATTTAATGATTTTGTAAGTATTGTGTTATTTGTGTATATATTATAAAACATACTGTTTTTTTCACAACAATCTATAATTTCAAGTGTCTTTTTTTTACTTAAATAATTGTTGTATAGTATTTCTTCTTTTTGTATATCATAAATAGCAGCTCCATTGCCTGAAATTAAATATTTGTTAGAATTTACTTCACTTGCAATGGGCAAAATTGCTTTTGGCATTCTTCCAGATGTAAGAATAACATCTATATTTTTATCCATTGCTTTTTG
>CANRGU010000112.1 GCA_947630255.1 uncultured Clostridia bacterium
GAGAGACAAAAACTATTAAATCCAGACATATCAAAAGAAATTGATTTAAAAGAATATATAGATTATAGATATAACGAAAGTTTAAGTAATGTAGATATTTTAGATACAGATTCAAAAGAAACTGCAGAAAAAAGAAAAATATCATATTTGACCTTAAATTGGTTTATGCAAACACTTTTAGATAGATCAGATAGAATGTCTATGCAAAATGGGTTAGAGCTTAGAGTTCCATTTTGTGATTACAGAATAGTAGAATATATGTGGAATATTCCTTGGGAGATAAAAGCTTTAAATGGCAGAGAAAAAGGATTATTAAGATACGTTGTAAGAGACCTACTTCCAGAAGAAATTGTAGATAGAAAGAAAAGCCCATATCCAAAAACACATAATCCAACATATCTTTTAGCTGTAAAAAATAAATTAAAGAAAATAATGTACGACAAAAATTCGCCTATAAATAATTTATTAAATAGAGAATATATAATGGATATAATCGAAACAGACGGAAAAGCATTTACAAGACCTTGGTTTGGGCAACTTATGACAGGTCCACAACTAATGGCATATCTCTGCCAAGTAAACATGTGGCTAGAAAAATATAATCCTAAAATAGAAGTTTAATATTTTTTTATTCAAATTGCAAAAAAGTATTTCTAAATTTTATTTATTGTGATAGTATATAAACAAACACAGGATAAAAGGAGGTATATATATAATGCCAAATATAAAACTAGATTTAAGTTATAGTGGAGTAACTATAAAAGACATTTCTAAACATGAAAAGAAGATACAAGAAATATATGCAAATTTAAATGAAAGAGCAAACGATAATAATGATTTTGTTGGGTGGCTTAAATTGCCAACTTTGTACAATAAAGAAGAATTTGAGAAAATTAAAGAAGCAGCGGAGAGAATTAGAAAAGATTCAGAGGTATTTGTAGTAATTGGAATTGGAGGTTCATATTTAGGAGCAAGAGCAGTAATAGAAAGTTTAACTAGCAATTTTGCAAATATGTTTCCAGAAAGTATAAGAAAATCACCACAAATATTTTTTGTAGGAAATAGCATTAGTCCAAACTATATAAATGAATTAATAGACTGTATAGGTGATAAAGATTTATCAATAAACGTTATATCAAAATCCGGAACAACAACAGAACCAGCAATTGCATTTAGAATATTCAGAGAATATTTAGAAGATAAATACGGAGCAGATGAAGCAAGCCGAAGAATATATGTAACTACAGATAAGAAAAAAGGAGCATTAAAAGAGCTTGCAGATGAAGAAGAATACGAAACATTTGTAATACCAGATAATATTGGAGGAAGATACTCTGTTTTAACACCAGTAGGACTTCTTCCAATAGCAGTAGCAGGTATAGACATTAATAAACTTATGGAAGGCGCAAGAAATGCACAAATTAATTATTCTGACGACAGTATAAAATATAATCAATGCTACCAATATGCAGTTGCAAGGAATATATTATACGAAAAAGATAAAACAATAGAAATACTTGCAAATTATGAGCCAAAACTTCATTATTTAACAGAATGGTGGAAACAACTATATGGAGAAAGTGAAGGAAAAGACCAAAAAGGAATATTCCCAGCAGGAGTAGATTTAAGCACAGATCTTCACTCAATGGGACAATACATACAAGACGGAAGAAGAAATCTTTTTGAAACAGTAATAAATGTAGAAAAATCAAAAACAGATATAAAAATAAAAAGAGACGAAGACAATGTCGATGGGCTTAATTTTATAGCAAATAAAACAATGGACTATGTAAATAAAAAAGCAATGCAAGGAACAGTAGAAGCACATGTAGAAGGTGGAGTTCCAAATATTATTATAAACATAAAAGAACTAAACGAAGAAACAATGGGAGAACTAATATACTTCTTTGAACTTGCCTGCGCTATATCTGGAAATATTTTGGGAGTAAATCCATTTAATCAACCAGGTGTAGAAGCATACAAAACAAATATGTTTAGACTACTTGGAAAACCAGGGTATGAGAAGAAATAAAAAATAATATATGTGTAAAATTTTGCATAAAAATAATTCTTGACAACACCCTCAAAAATAGATATAATTATTGGTAGTTAAATAAAAACGTTGATGAGACAAAGTAAAATAATGATTACCAAAAGAGAGGATTAGTGGTGCGCTGAGAGCTAATCTTGGAAAATGTATTTGAAAAACTACCTCGGAGTTTCTAAAGTAAAAAGTTAGACGTGTAAGATGCGATAAAATCTTTAAATTAAGTAAAATAAAGGGTGGAACCGTGCTATATATGCACCCCTGATAGATATTAATCTATTAGGGGTGGTTTTTTATTTAAATTGTGTCCCTAAAATTAGAAAGGAGAAAAGCTTATGCTAATTTCAATAGGAACAAGAAGTGTGCCAAAAGTAACAGCAATAACAAGAGCATTTTCAAGGTATCCAGAACTTTGGATGAATGATGAAGACAAAATAGAATTTCATATAATGCCAAAAGATGTAAGAAATGATGAAAAACAAGGACAGCAAAAAGATAATTTTTCAGGAGTTTCATGTAATCCGATGTCACTTACAGAAACAATTAATGGCGCAAAAAATAGAGCAAAAAATGCATACGAGCATGCAAAGGAAAGAACACGGCACATGTAGCTTTGGAGTAGGAATAGAAGCGGGAATGTATGAAGTTCCAGAAGTAGAAACTGGTTATATGGATGCAAGTATATGTGCAATATATGATGGAAAAGATTATTATATAGGATTTAGCCCATCATTTGAGTATCCTAAAACAGTAGTAGATAGAGTTCTAAAAGGCGAAGAATTAGGATATATGGAAGATATTTTTGGAAACACAGCAAAAGGTAGAAAAGGTGCAATAGGAGTGCTAACAGCAGGAAGAGTATATAGAGATGAATTAGAAGAATATGCAGTAATTATGGCACTAACCAAGATAGTATCGAAAGATGTGTATAATAAATAGATAGTAGATGTATTTTATTTTTAGATAAAAGTCAAGGTAAAAGACGAGTTTCATTACAAATAAAGGAGGAAATATTATGATAAAAATTAAATTAAAAGATAATTCTGAAATGGAAGTAGAAGAAAATTTAAGTGTGCTAGAAATAGCAAAAAAAATCAGCGAAGGACTTGCAAGAGTTGCAACATGTGCAGAAATAGATGGAAAAGTTGTAGATTTAAGAACAGTTGTAAATAAGGATTGCAGACTAAATATTTTAACATTTGAAAGTGATTTGAATGGTAAAAAAGCATATTGGCATACAACATCACACATTATGGCACAAGCAATAAAAAGACTATATCCAGAAATTAAACTAGCAATAGGTCCATCAATAGATAATGGATTCTATTATGACTTTGACACAGACAAACCATTTACTCCAGAAATGTTAGAGGCAATAGAAGGCGAAATGAAAAAAATTATAAAAGAAGATTTGCCAATAGAAAGATTTGAACTACCAAGAAATGAAGCATTAGAATTAATGAAAGATGAACCATACAAAGTCGAATTAATTAATGACTTACCAGAAGGAGAAACAATATCTTTCTATAAACAAGGCGACTTTACTGACCTTTGTGCAGGACCACATCTTGCAAGCACAGGAAAAGTAAAAGCAATAAAATTACTTTCATCATCAGGAGCATATTGGCGTGGAGATGAAAAGAATAAAATGCTACAAAGAATTTATGGAATTTCATATCCAAAAGCAAGTCAGCTTGAAGAATATGTAAATATGATAGAAGAAGCAAAGAAAAGAGACCATAGAAAGCTTGGAAAAGAATTAGATTTATTCTTCTTTGACGAAACAGCACCAGGTATGGCATACTGGATGCCAAAAGGATTTACATTAATGAATATATTAATTAATTTCTGGAGAAAAGAGCATCAAAAAAGAGGATATCAAGAATTTTCAGGACCACAATTAAATAGTAGTGTACTTTGGAAAACATCAGGACATTGGGATCACTATAAAGAAGACATGTTTGTTTTAACAGACGCAGATGGAAACGAACAAGCATTAAAACCAATGAACTGCCCTAACTCAATAAAAATATATCAAACTAAATTAAGAAGCTATAAAGATTTGCCACTTCGTTTTAATGACGTTGATGTAATTCATAGAAACGAAAAATCAGGACAATTAAATGGATTATTTAGAGTTAG
>CANRGU010000113.1 GCA_947630255.1 uncultured Clostridia bacterium
GTTATTTGAGGTGGTAAAATGTTGCAACCACACACCCTAGTGGTCAAAAGAGATGTAGGAACGGCGACTCCTACCAAATAACCAACAGTTAACAAGGGATTATGGAAACATATTCCCTTGCTTTTTTATTGAAAATATGCTATAATAAACTTTTTTATAGTACTTTACACAAGCAAAGTACAGAGAAAATTAATTTTTTTCTGGAGGGGCTGTGTAAACCTCCAGAGCATTTTTGTTCCTTGTCCTGAAGATCTTTTAAGCATTAGTACCCAGTGAAGAGGAAAACAAGTTATGCTAGATAGTGATGTGGTCATATTATATCATATTGAAGTCGCAAATTGCGACTTCAAACATAGAAGAAAATATACATGCACGCGGGGGCTAGATATTAAGAAGTTTAATGAACAATATGGAGTACTACAAATAGCAAAGACAAATAAATTTCACGATAGATTTATTATTATAGATAACAAGTAAGAAATTTACATATAATATATATAACCGTAAAAAATATAATTTTTAGTTGTACGATATTTTCGTACAACTGACTAAAGCTTCTATGAAATAGGTCTTTATATCTTTTCTGTCAACGTTTTCTCCCGTTTTTATTTTAATTCTAACTATTTCTTTCTCATTAATACTCAAAACTAAATCACCAATTATTGTATTAATATATACTGGTGCTTCAAAATCCATTTGTATATTTTTAAATTCCACATTTATATCATTAATATTGTCTTTTTTTACTGGATAAATCTTAGTGCTGTAATCATCTAATTTTATTTTTACATTATCTTTTTTTCCCTTATAAACATATATTCTTTTTTGATTAATTCTTGCCCATTCATTAAATTTTTCATTTATTATTTCTTCTAGATTTACTAGTTCATAATTTGAATATGTATATTCTATTAAACTTATTGAATCCTTGGTTCTAATCTTTTTTGTATCTGCGCCTAAAACTACAGATATAATATTAAAATCATTTCTATTTACTGATGTAACCAAACATCTACCTGCTCCATTTGTAAAACCTGTTTTTACACCATTTACTCCATTTAAATATCCTAAAAGTTCGTTTGTATTGTTTATTGTTTTGCTATTTCCATTTATAGTTACAGTATAGGTTTTTGTATTTACTACTTGTGCAATCTTTTCAATATTTAAAGCGTAATCTGTAATTAACGCAAGTTCATAAGCCGTAGTGTAATGCTCTGGTTCATCTAACCCGTGTGGTGTTATAAAGTGTGTATCTTTTAATCCTAATTCTTTTGCCTTTTTATTCATTAAATCAGCAAAACCTTCTACACTTCCTCCAATGCTTACGGCTATTTGAATTGCAGCATCATTTCCTGAGCATAACATTAAACCATATAGTAAATCATTGATTGTTATTTTATCTCCTGCTTTTAAACCTAATCTTGATCCTCCTATTGCCCCCGCTTGTTTGCATGCTTCAATCTGTGAATTTAATGTTAAATCGTTATTTACTCCCAAATTTTCGAGCAAAACTATTGCTGTCATTATTTTTGTTGTAGATGCCATCGGAACTCTTTTATTCTCGTTCTTTGAATATAATATAGCTTTAGAGTTTCTATCTAATACAACTGCATATCTAGAATTTAGTTTCGGTTCATTAGTTGGGTTTGATGCTGTATTTTGTATCTCATTTTGCATCCATACATAGTCAGTTTGTTCCTCTACTTCGTAGGCTAATATATTTGTTTGAATAAATAACAATATACTAATTAATAAAATTATTACAATTTTTTTGATATTTCTCATAATAAAATCACCTTGTTAAATTCTATTAAAAAGATAATTTCTTATGACTTAAAAAATCTAAAACGGCAAAAAAGGGGTCTGTCCCCTTTTTTGCCATTATTTTCCCATAAACATTTGGACAAAGATTTTACCATATTTAGGGCTTTTTACAACTCCTATTCCTGTATAATTAAAACTGCTATTTAAAATATTTGCTTTGTGCCCTGATGAATTCATCCATGCATTTACTGCACCACTGTTAGTAGAATTTCCTGCTATATTTTCTCCTGCTGTTTTATAGCTTATTCCAAAATTTTTTATCATATCAAATGGTGAACCGTAAATTGGTGATGTATGTGAAAAATAATTATTATCTACCATATCTTGTGCTTTAATTCTTGCAACATTTTGTAATTCATCATCAATTTTTAGTGCTGATAAACCATTTGCTAATCTTTTTGCATTTATTAAATCAAATACCTCTTGCTCGTCTTGTGTAAGCTCGCTCGTAGTTGTATTATTTTTTCCACTTGATGTGTTTCCTGATGAAGTTTTATTATTATTGCTATTTGGATATACTAATCTAATGTAATTACTGCTTGCAGTACCTATATAATTACTATCAGTTTGAATAACATACCAATCTCCTATTTTTGCAAAGATTCTTACGTATTCATTTTTATTAACTAAAGTGATACTTTTAAAGTTAGTTCCTGGGCCTTGTCTTACATTTAGACTACTTGCAGTTACAATCCCCGTAGGTGTTCCTACTGTTTGATAATTTAACATCGCTGTGCTTGTGTTACTACTCGCCATTAATCCTATAAATAATAATATTGCTATTAATATTTTAGTTTTTATATTTTTAAAATTTTTCAAATTAATCAACTCCTAAAAATAGTTTTTACTATTTTTAGAAATATATACTATTTAAAAGCTCGGATCTAAAAGTTTCAGGAAAAATGGGAGAAAAATCCCTGAGCTAAAAGTTGCACAAAAAGCAATTACCATAATTGATAATTGCTTTTTGTGTCTAAATCTAGTCCGTTCAAAAAAGGAAAAAATTTTTAATGGTTTCTTCTTCCTGTTGGATCTTCGCCTCTTACTTTTTGGTCTTCTTTTTCATTTTCTTCTACTTCTTTAGGTCTTTCATTATATAACTCATATTTTGCTTGTTCATATCCTTCGTTTTTATCTACCATTTTGTCTACTATTTGTATAGCTTGTCTTTTATGAACACCTGGAGAATCATTATTTGGTCTTTCTTCATCTAATTGTTTCTCAACAGTTTCATATAGCATTTCTTTAAATTCTTTCATACTTGTTATTCCATTTGGTAGTTTATCCATTTCCTCATTAAATGATTTTGTAATTTCTTCTGGTACTTCTATTTCGTCATTTAATTCATCAAGTTCATCTTGAATTTTATCTTGCTCCCCTTGATTTCTTACTCCTCTATTTATTCCACTTATATCCCTTGCTCTACCTTCTCCAATTTTTGTTTGGCTTGCTAATAATGGTATATCTACATAAGCAAAATCATTTATATCATGTGAATCAATTCTTCTTGTAGTATATTTTACATCGAAATTTCCTTTTTCTGTTCCATCTCTTAATACAGCAAATCCAGTATTTGGTCTGTTATCTATTTGATACATTCTATAAGCATTTACATGCTTATGTTCTCCGTTATCCATTCCATGTATAGGTTTATTTGAACTTGTTCCTTTTATTAAACTAATTCCTTTAAGTGCTTCTATTTCATGAGATTTTTTATCTTTCCCTACGATTTCTCCTGTATTTGTGTCTAAATAAATTCCACTATAATTTTTTGCAGTAGGAATTAAAACTTTGAAGATTTTATCATTTAATTTAATTAAATTTTTCCTTTTATTATCTTTTTGTTTTTCATTTTCTTTTTCATCTTTATCTTTTTTTTCTTTCAAATCTTCAGATAAATCTTCTTCATCCTTTTCAAGTTCGTCTTTCTTCTCTTCTTCTCTTTCCCTTTCCCTTTCTTGTTCCCTTCTTTGCTCTTTTTCTTGCTCATCTATCCATTGTTCTACATCAGGTAAACCTAAATCTTCTAATGTTAATCCATCTTCTTGTAACGTTTCTTTTATTTGTTTAACATTTTCTTTGCTATATGTAAATTTTCTATCTTTATTTATCAGTCCGAAAGGAACTCCTCTTAATTTCATTATATAGCTACCTTTGTTATTCGTAATTTCTAATCCTTCTACACTTGTTGTAGTTTGACCTTCTTTTAAGTTTTGAATTACTTCTAATATCCTTTGTTCAAATTTTCTTTTCTCTTCTAAAGCTAAATCTTTTCCTTCTTTTTCACCATTTTCTTCCATACTAAATT
>CANRGU010000114.1 GCA_947630255.1 uncultured Clostridia bacterium
TTTACATTAATATGATGACCTGTATTTGCAAAATATCCATCAAGCATATTTACTAAATTAGAAATTCTTGTATTTTCTTCTTTACCAAGAGTTGCAGGTGTAATTGCAAATGTATATGAAATACCATCTTCGGCATATTCATAAGGAAGTTTCGCAACAGTATTTAATACCGCAAGAGCACCATTTGTATCTCTGCCATGCAAAGGATTTGCACCAGGTCCAAAAGGTTCTCCAGCCTTTCTACCATCAGGAGTGCTTCCTGTATTTTTACCATATACTACATTTGATGTAATAGTAAGAATAGATAAAGTATGTTTTGAATGTCTATAAGTATGATGTTTTTGTAATTTATTTAAAAATACTTTTACTAAATCAACAGCAATTTGGTCAACTCTATCATCATCGTTTCCGTATTTAGGAAAATCTCCTTCAACTTCATAATCAACAACTAGTCCATCTTCATTTCTAATTGCTTTAACTTTAGCATATTTGATTGCAGAGAGTGAATCAGCTACTACTGAAAGACCTGCTATACCACATGCCATTGTTCTTAAAATATTTTCTTCTCTATCATGAAGAGCCATCTCTAGTGCTTCATAAGAATATTTGTCGTGCATGTAGTGAATTGCATTTAATGCTTTAATGTATATTTTAGCAACATAATCCATCATTACATCAAATTTTTCCATAACTTCGTCATAATCTAAATATTCAGAAGTAATACCTTCAAATTTTGGAGCTACTTGTTTTCCAGAAAGTTCATCTCTACCACCATTAATAGCATAAAGTAGTGTTTTTGCAAGATTTGCTCTTGCTCCAAAAAATTGCATTTGCTTTCCTATTCTCATAGCAGAAACACAGCAAGCTATTCCATAATCGTCACCTAAAGTTACTCTCATTAAATCATCATTCTCATATTGAATAGAAGATGTTTGAATAGAAAGTTTAGTTGTAAATCTTTTAAATCCTTCTGGAAGTTTTGTAGACCATAAAACTGTTAAGTTTGGTTCTGGAGCAGGGCCAAGTGTTGTTAAAGTATGAAGCATTCTAAAAGAGTTTTTAGTAACTAAAGTTCTACCGTCAATTCCCATTCCACCAATACTTTCAGTTACCCATACAGGATCTCCACTAAATAAAGCATTATATTCAGGAGCTCTTAAAAATCTAACCATTCTTAGTTTCATAACAAAATGATCCATTATTTCTTGAGCTTCTTCTTCGGTAATTAAGCCTGATTTTAAATCTCTTTCAAAATATATATCTAAAAATGTAGAAGTTCTACCAATACTCATTGCAGCACCATTTTGGTCTTTTATTGCTCCTAAATATCCAAAATAAAGCCATTGAACAGCTTCTTTGGCATCCTTTGCAGGAACTGAAATATCAAAACCATATTTTTTAGCCATAGCAGTCAAGTCATTTAAAGCCTTTATTTGGTCAGATATTTCTTCACGTTGACGAATTATATCTTCAGTAAATTCGTCAACATTAAGAACATCTAATTCTTCTTTCTTTTCTTCAATTAAAGCATTTACACCATATAAAGCAACTCGTCTATAGTCACCTATAATTCTTCCACGACCATATCCATCAGGAAGTCCTGTAATTAAATGAGAACTTCTAGCAGCTCTAATATCTGGCGTGTAAACACTAAATACTCCGTCATTATGTGTTTTTCTTAAATTATGATAAACGTATTTAATTTGTGGGTCTACTTCTAGACCATAACTTTCGGCAGATTTTTCAACAATCCTAATACCACCTGCAGGCATTATAGCTCTTTTTAAAGGAGCGTCTGTTTGAAAACCTACTATTTGCTCTAGATTTTTATCAATATATCCTGCTTCATAAGCATTTATTGAAGAAGGAGTTTTGGTATCTGCATCAAGCACCCCATTGTTTTTTCTTTCTTCTTCATAAAGCTTTAAAACTTCATTCCATAATTGCTTTGTTCTATCTGTTGCATTAGCTAAAAAGCTATCATCACCTTCATAAGGTGTGTAATTATTTTGAATAAAATCCCTTACATCAATTTCTTTTGTCCATTTTCCAGTCTTAAAATTTTG
The DNA here is from genome assembly GCA_947630255.1 of uncultured Clostridia bacterium. GTDB lineage: Bacteria > Bacillota > Clostridia > TANB77 > CAG-508 > CAG-452. The sequence goes on from CANRGU010000114.1 coordinate 2,067, forward strand.
CCATTGTTTAAAATCCATATTTTCACTTCTTTCTATCTATTATATGTTAAAAACGCGTACTATTAATATTACCATATATCTATTAAAATATCAATAATAATGAACAAAAAATAAAAAAAAATCTATAAATATGTTTTATATAAGATTTTTATGATATACTAATTACAAATGTAACAATCAAGGAGTAAAATAATAATGAAACGAAGAAAAATTAATAAGTTAAAATTCATGAGAAATATAATTATAGGAATAGTATCTCTATTATTAGTTGCATTTATAATAAATATAGCTCCACGGGTATAAAAGAGATAAATATAAGGATGCTATAAACTTAATAATTGATGAAGAAAACAAAACCGAAGATTTAAAACATGAAATATATGTTAATGAAAATGGAACAATATATTTATCTGAAGAGGATATAAGAAATTTATTTGATCCAACCATTTATTACGATTCGGAATATAATCAAATTATAACAACATCAGATACCAAAGTAGCAAATATTGTTATCAATGAAAAAAAGATGATTATTAATAGTTCTAATATTGCATTATTAGATTCAATAATTAGAATAGGCGAGAATATTTACTTACCAATTTCAGATATGTCAATTGTGTATAATATAAAAGTTGATTACATAGCAGATACAAATAGAGTAGTAATAGACAGATTAAATAGAGGCATGATAAAAGCAATGGCAATAAAAGACACAAAAATAAAATATAAAGCAAGAGGATTATCAAAAAGTGTAGGAGAATTAAAACAGGGCGAAATAGTTAATTGCTTTTATACTACAAGTAAAGGGTGGAGACAAATAAGAACCTTAAGCGGAATAGTAGGATATATAAAAGCAAATAAACTTGGAGACGAGTACATAGTAAGGCAGGATATGATTGAAAGAGGCTTGGCTGTAAAAATAAATAGGGACAGTTATTATAGTAAAAGTTTTGAAATAGCAGATAAAGCAGAAACAAAAAGAGTAATATTAGAAAATCTATTTAGTATAACAAGTGATGATATTGAGGTTTCGGAAAGAAACGATACTGAAGATTCAAATAGTAAAATATGGGTCTCTGTAAGTAATGAAAAATTAAAGGATCAAACAAATGAAGTTTTACAAGACTATAAGTTGAGAACAAATCTAATAGATTTAATAGTGAAAAAGTCAATAGAACAAAATGTAAATGGAATTAGCATAGATTTTAATGATATACAAAATAGAGATAGTATGATAAGATTTATGATAGAACTTGCACCGAAATTAAGAGAAGTTGGAATTAATACATGTGTTGTGCTAAATCAAAATATTGAAGAACAAGATTATATTAATATTGTAGATTATATAGTAGAATAGGGGAGAGTAAATGAAAAAATTAGTTTTAATAAGTATAGTAGCAGTTATATTATTAGTTTTATGTAGTGGAGTATGGTATTTTGTATCGATATCACCAGCAAATAAAAAAAGTGATGAAGAAATTGAGGTTACAATACCACTTGGAAGTGGTGCAAGTAAAATTGCAGAGATTTTAAAAGATAATAAAATAATTAAAAGTAAAACAGCATTTAAGTTATATGTTAAAATAAATCATGTATCAGATTTTCAAGCAGGAACTTATTATTTAAAACAAAATATGAATGTAAAAGAAATAACTGAAATGCTAAAAACAGGAATTATGCACGATCCAAATCAATTACATATAACGTATATAGAAGGCAAAAATATGAGATGGCTTGCAAATGAAATAGCAAAAATTACAAACAACACAGAACAAGATGTATATGATTTATTAGAAGATGAAGAATATATAAATTCGCTTATAGAAAAATATTGGTTTATAACAGACGAAATAAAAGATGAAAATATATATTATTCATTAGAAGGATATCTTTTTCCAGATACTTATGCTTTAGAAAATCAAGATACCAAAGTAGAAGATATATTTGAAAAAATGTTAGATAGAATGGAAGAAATATTAGATAGTTATAAAGAAGAAATAGAAAATAACAATTATA
>CANRGU010000115.1 GCA_947630255.1 uncultured Clostridia bacterium
TCAAAAATAATATTAAATAATAAAAAAATATGTGGCAATTTAAAAAAATATGATATAATAATTCCAGTTCCAATACATAAAAAAAGAAGAAAACAAAGAGGATATAATCAAACTGAGCTTATAGCAAAGGAAATATCAAAAAGTTTAAATATAAAGATGGAAAAAAATGTACTAATAAAAAATATAAACACAAAAGCACAATCAGAATTGTCAAAAAAAGAAAGAAAAGAAAATATAAAAGGTGCATTTAAAATACAAAATTTGCAGAAAATAATAGGTAAAAAAATATTACTTATTGACGATATTTATACAACCGGTAGCACAGCAAATGAATGTAGTAAAACACTTAAATTAGCTGGCGCAAAAAACATAGGAGTACTTACAATTGCAAAAGATTAAGACTTTAGTGTAAAGATTTTATAGAAATTATATAAATTAAATTAACGAAGTTAAATAGTATAAAAAGTTGGAAAAAAGAGGAAAAATATATGACTATAAAGAAAATAAATGATGACAAAAGTAAATATATGTATTTACTTTTAGATGCAGATCCAGATGAAGATGTAGTAAAAAAATACTTAGAAAATGGAGATTTATATATTGGAATAGTTGAAAATAAAGTCGTTTGCGAGATTGTTGTAACACAATATGATGAAAAGACATGTGAGGTAAAAAACATTGCTACTTTATCTGAATATAGAGGAAAAGGATATGCAAAAGAATTAATAAAATATGTATTTGAGATATATAAAACAAAATACGAAAAAATGATAGTAGGTACAACAGAAAATAATATACCATTCTATGTAAAAGCTCGGATTTAATAAATATTATAAAACTATAAAAAACTTTTTTATAGATAATTATAAAGAAGAAATATGGGATGGTGATTTACATTGTATTGATCTGTATTATTACTATACTGATTTACAGTCATTAAAAGATAATTATGAAATTGTAAGGATTAATGGGAGCAATAGGGAAAAGTAAATGCAATATATTTTTATCAAAAAAGGGGTTTTTCAATTTCATATATATACATAGATGAAATAAAAAAATCAAGAAAATTAAAACCGCAGATACCAAAATATGCAAAAAATGGAATTGAAATTAAGGATGAGATTGAAATGAAAATGAAGATTTAGCATAAAAGTGTACAAATTTATAGGAGAGAGTAATGATAGATTTAGAAGAAGGTGATTTTTATATTGTTATGGATTTTGACCGAACTTTAACTACAAGTGATAGTTTCAGTTCTTATGAAATAATTTTTAATAATAAAACGATTAGTAGACCATTTTATAATGAAAGTAAGTTACTAAACGATAAATATGAAAAAATTGAGATTGATTCTAAAATAGATGATAAAACAAAAAAGATAAAGATGAAAGAATGGCTAGACAAAAGTATACAGTTATTAATAAAATATAATATATCTGAAGAAACAATAAATAAATTAGTAGATAGCAATAAAATGCAGTTAAGAAGAGGAGCAAAAGAATTTTTAAAATTAATGCAATTGTATAACATACAAGTTATTATAATATCAGCAGGTATAGAAAATGTAATAATCGAGGTTTTAAAGGCAAATGACATATTCTATGATAATATAACTATAGTCAGTAATTATTTTATTTTTAATAATAATAGAGTAAAATTAAAAAATGATATAGTATATGCAGAAAATAAAGATAAAATAGTTTTGCCTAAAAATGTTACAGATAAAATAAAAAATAAGAAAAAAATAGTATTATTAGGAGATAGAATAGATGACATAAAAATGATAAACAACCATATATATAATTATGACAATTCAATAAAGATTGGTTTTTTAGATGATAATATAGATGGAAATTTGAATAAATATAATAATGAATTTGATTTTGTTTTAACAAATAATGCATCATTCTATGAAGTAGCAAGTTGTTTAGGAATACCAATTTAATAAAGATGACATTATAATGTTTATTTTATAATGTCACTTTTATTATTAGAAAATGTTTTGTATTTTTGCAACCATTTTTGAACTGTTTCAATATTTCCACGACTACCTAATAATTGTACAATTTCAGCGGAATAAAGATTTGCTAAGTCAAAAGTAGTATTTATAAAATCAGAGTTTATTGGTTTTCCAGAACTATTATATTTACTAAATGCTTTTAGAAAAACAGAAAAAAATGCATCACCTGCTCCGAGTATTATCTACAACTGAACTTGCTAAAGTTGGTTTCCTAAATATAGATTGTGGAGAAAAATTGTTGGAATTAAAAAGAAAATGCACTGGTTTTGCTCCATCAGTTTTAATTAGTAAATCTAAATTTAAAAGGGAATAAAATTCATAATCATCTTTAACACTTAATTTGTGATATAGTGAGTGAGTAGTTTTTCCGTTAAGTAATAATATATTAACTTGTTTTAAAAAATTATATATATATAATGAATCATAGTCTTGAAATACAACTTCATCGCCAATATCAAGGCAAACTTTTTTAGAAGGAATACTATTAATAAAGTTAAAATTTACTGGTCTAATACTTTCTAATAAAATATATAAATCTTGATTTGAATTCAAATCTTCAGGTAATTGTATAGGAAGATTATCAGAGAATGTAACTGAAGGTTCCCCAGTAAAAGGATTAGATGTACTATGAATTATACTATTATCACCTGATAAAGTTTTAGGCATTAATATATGAAAAGTAGTAGTTCTTTTTTGTGGTTCTATTTCTACGTAATTTGTATTAATATTAACTCTTTGCAATGAATCTATAGCAATTTTTCCTTCTTCATCAGGACCAACTGTACCCAAAGCATAACATTTTGAACCCATACAGGCTAAATTATATAATACATTCCAATTACAACCTCCGCCATCCTTTTTTAATATATTTAAATTATAATCATATATTATATCTGTTGTAATATCTCCATGAGCAATAAATATCGGACAATTTAACATAATATCACCGACAATATTATAATATATTATGAAAAATAAATCAAGAATTTAGTAAAAAATGCATAAAATCAAGAAAAATATTGACAAAAACATACAAATATTGTAAAATAATTGTGAAAAAAGGAGGAGCATTATGTATACAAGTAAAGAATTTGACTTAAAAAATCCATTAGAAAAATATAAATTAATTTGTAGTAAAAAAGATTATAACTATGTTAAATATGGTGAAAAAATACTTTTAGCATTATATGCAATTAATAAGGTATTGATAGAAGAATTTAATAGACCATATTTTTTTTATATTTATGAAGATATTAGTTGTAAGACATTAATAGAAAAGGCATTAAACGATATTATTGATGACGACTTTTATAAAAACTTGATTGAAATAGATTTATGCAAATTGATTTACAGATTTACATGTGCTAGAAAATTTAAAATTGAAGATACTACAAAAAAACAATTGAGATTAAATAGTTGGGGGAATGAATATATTATTAAAAATAATCTTATAGAAAGAAATAAAGAAATATATAAAAAAATATATATGTATTTTAAAGAATATTATAATGAAAATAAAAAGACATATGAAGAACTATTAAATAGATTATTAAATAAAATTGATGATGAAAATGCAGAAAAAATAGAAGAATTAAATGATAAATTAATTATTAAAATTTTATCTTAAAGGAGGAATTTAAAATGGAAATTGAATTAAAAGAAAAAATCACAGAAATTGTAAAACCATGTGACGATATACAAAAGATGTCATTAGATATATATGGTAAATATGATATTGATAAGTCAATTGTTTGGATGGCAGAAGAATTTGGCGAAGTAGTAGCAGCAATAAGAAAAGGAAAAAGCAAGGAAAATAAAGTTGAAGAATTTGGAGATTTATTAGCTTGGATATTTGCTTTGGCGAATAATCTTGATATAAAAATTTCTGATTCAATCCAAAACACTTTTGAAAAAGAAATAAACAGACAAATGAAAAAATATGGCAAATTAAAATATTTAAATTAATATATAGACTAACTATATGAATGTCAATAGAAAAATAGAAAAAAATTAAAATTTTTTAGTACATTGAAAAATGCATGACAA
>CANRGU010000116.1 GCA_947630255.1 uncultured Clostridia bacterium
TCATCTCGTTCATACATTGTTTCACTTCTCTTTCCTACTAATATTATTGCATATAAAAATAGCGAAACATTTGCACCAACAATTAATCCTAATATAAACTGCCACATTTCTTTCACCCCCATTCATAAATCACTTTATGTTTATCTATATAAATATAACTAATAGGCTCATTAAAGTTTTTAGCATCTTCATCAACTTTATTACCATAGTGAAGTTGTAAAACTCTTTTTTTGTCTTTAACATATTTAAAAACTTCTTCTTTTCCATATATAAATCTCATTAGAAATGGAACATAATTTATTGAAGTTCTTGCTCTTGCAAAGTTTTGTTCAATTTCATCTTTTGATTTATCTTTCAATTCAATATATAATGCTATATCCAAATCTCCCACTTTATCTTTATCCGAGTTTATATAAGATCCAAATAATACTGCTTTGGTTATCTTATAAATAAAATCTTTTTTATTGTTGGCTTTTTCTATTCTTTGAATCACATTTTCTAAAGCTCTTTGTGCTGTTTCTCTTGAATATGTTATATTGCCTTTTTTTACTTTTTCTAAATTTAACTTTTGCATTTTTGTTCTCCTTTCCAAAAAAAATAAAGCTATCTCTTTTTGAAATAGCTCTATTTTATTAAATTTAAATTTTATTTTATAAATTTACTGCATATTGTTCAAATCTATCAACTGCATCATTTTTCATTTTAGAAGTAACTTTTACATATATCTCATAAGTTGTTCTTATTGTACTATGTCCTAATCGCTTTGAAACTGCTTTTATATCTGCTCCTGCTTCAATTAGTCTTGTTGCGTGTGTATCTCTGAAATCGTGAAATCGACACGAAATACCTAATTCATAATGAATTACTTTAAACGGATATTTTACACTATCCGTTCCTTCAAAAACACCATTACTTTTTATAAATACTAAATTAACTTCTGGCAATGCAACTTCAATTTCTGCGTGGGCATTTACTATTTTTATTTCTTTCTTTTTAGTATATGGATTTTCAACTTCTTTGGCATAATGTTTCATATACATATCTCCATATTCTTCTTTATGTTTTTCCTGTTCTTCTTTAAATTCCTTTAAAGCATTAACTAAAGTATCACCAATATCAATAGTTCTATAACTACTCGGAGTTTTACAAGTTCCAAAATACCATACTGTTGTTGAATTACCGCTAATATGCCTTTTTTTCGTTCCTCCTTTTTGATTTTTCTTTAAAATATTTCTATCAACTCTCAATGTTTTATTTTCAAAATCTATATCTTCCCAAGTTAATCCAAATACTTCTGATACACGAAGTCCAGTATAATATGCTGTCAAAAAAGCATAATATACACAATGATTTTTCTTAAATCTATTTAAAATCATTTCTACTTCTTCTTTCGTAAAGATATGAACTGGATCTGTATCTGGTATATCATATTTAGGTAATCTAACTTTTAGTGCAGGATTTTCCTTAACAAATCCTACTACATCTGTAGCATAAGAAAAAGATGTTTTTAAAACTTTTAAAATATTTTTTAAAAAATTTTTTGAAAATGCTTTTTCTACATAAATTGCATTTACAAATTCTTGAAGTGTAGATGTAGTAATTTGTGATAGCATATAATATCCTATTCTTGGCTTTATATGATTTTTAATAATATTCTTATATGCTTCTATTGTATGATATTTCAAATTTATTTCACAATCTTCCTTCATCCAATAGTCTAAATAATCAGAATATGACATTTTACTTGGAATAAAATTATGTCCTGTTTGCATATATTCATTATATGCTATTGTGCCTGCTTTTTCTGCCTCTGCCTTTGTTTTAAATCCAGATTTAGTAACTCTCTTTCTTTTACCATCAATAGGTGCAATATCATATTGATATTGATAAACCTTTCCTCTTTTTCTTACACTAACCATAACTCTTTTTACCTCCTAAAATTTATTTGGTAAATAAAAAACAAACTAACACTTAATATGTTAGCTTGTAGTTATAATTATCGTATTCAATTTGTCGCCATACCTGTCGCCAAGATAAAATATAGCATTTTCAATGGTTTTAGAGATTTTATTTTGGTTTGGCAACAAATTGGCAACAATTTGCATATTTTTTACTGTTTTTGTATTTTTTCAAATCTCTAAAACTATTGATATTACTGATTTTTACCACAACAGTTTTTGTATTTCTTCCCACTTCCACAAGGACATGGGTCATTTCTTCCAACTTTTGGTCCATTGTTTACAACAGGTGTATGTGTAACTTCCTTGCTCTCTTTTGGCATGTTGCTTCTTAAATTTTCTGCTGCTTCTTGAAGTCCTTGCTTTGTTATTTTTACAGTTTGTTTTCTTTCTAATTTTTGAACTCTATTTATGTTCATCAATATTTTAACAACATCTACTCTAATGTCATTAACCATTTGGTCGAACATATCAAATCCTTCGATTCTATATTGAACAACTGGATCTTTTTGTCCATATGCTCTAAGTCCAATACCGTCTTTTAATTCATCCATTGCATCAATATGATCCATCCACTTTTGGTCAACTACTTTTAGCATAACAACTCTTTCAAGTTCTGGCAATTGTTCTTCGCCTATTTCTTGTGTTTTTTTTGCATAATTATCAAGTGCTTTTTGCTTTAATTCTTCGATTACTTTTTTCTCATCTACATTTTTGTCATCTAAACTTTCAAGAGAAGATACACCAAATATAGTTTTAGTATCTTGAAGTAATCCTTCTTTATTAAATTCAGAATCTGAAATATGCGCTGAAACTGTTTCTTCTGCTACACTATTTATCATATTAAGTATGTTGTCATGTATATTTTCACCATCTAGAACTTGTCTTCTTTGTTTGTAAATTATTTCTCTTTGTGTATTCATAACATCATCATATTGAAGAACATGTTTACGGATGCTAAAATGTTTTCCTTCTACTTTTCTTTGTGCGCTTTCAACAGCTTTTGATAGTATTCCCATTTGAAGAGGCATATTTTCATCTGCACCAAGTGTGTTGTAAACAGATGTAACAATATCTCCACCAAATATTTTCATTAAATCATCATCAAGTGCAATATAAAATCTAGTTTCACCTATATCTCCTTGACGACCACTACGTCCACGAAGCTGATTATCAATTCTTCTTGATTCATGGCGTTCTGTACCAATTATTTTAATTCCTCCTGCATCTATTACCTTTTGCTTTTCCTCTTTAATTTCTTTTTCAAATTTTTCTTCATATTCTGCAAAAGTTTTTCTAGCATTTAATATTTCTTCATTATCTGTTTCATTATGAGCTGTTGCTTCTTCTATTAATTCATCACTAAATCCATGCTTTTTCATTTCTTGTTTTGCTAAAAACTCACTATTTCCACCAAGCATAATATCAGTACCACGTCCAGCCATGTTTGTAGCGATTGTAACTGCTCCATATTTACCTGCTTGAGCTATAATTTGAGCTTCTTTTTCATGATATTTTGCATTTAATACTTCATGTTTTATTCCTTCTCTTTTCAAAATACTGCTTAATTTTTCAGATTTTTCAATAGATACTGTACCAACAAGAACTGGTTGTCCTTTTTTATAGCTTTCCCTTATATCTTCTACAACTGCTCTAAATTTAGCATTTTCATTTTTATATATAATATCATTGTTATCAATTCTTATCATAGGTTTGTTTGTAGGAATTGAAATTACGTCTAAATTATATATCTCTCTAAACTCATTTTCCTCTGTCATAGCTGTACCTGTCATACCTGCAAGTTTATCATACATTCTAAAATAGTTTTGGAATGTTATTGTAGCAAGTGTTTTTGATTCATTTGCTATTTTTACATTTTCTTTTGCTTCTATTGCTTGATGTAAGCCATTGCTGTATCTTCTTCCATACATAATTCTTCCGGTAAATTCATCAACAATTAGAACTTCTCCATCTTTTACTATGTAATCAATATCTCTTTTCATTACTCCATGTGCATGAAGTGCTTGATTTATGTGATGAACAATATCTGAATTGTCTATATCATTTAAGTTTTCTAATTTAAAGAATTCTTC
>CANRGU010000117.1 GCA_947630255.1 uncultured Clostridia bacterium
ATGAAAAATTTGACAAAAAAATTAAGCATTTTTAATGCTTACATAGATTTTTTTAATTTGCAACTGTCAAACTTCCGAGGATGTGGAATGTAATTAATACTTATTTTAAGGATTTTGAATTTTCAAAATCCTTTTTCTTTTAAAAATCAACAAAAACCTGTCTTTTTTTATGCTTTTTTCTTGACTTGCTTTTCCTATTGATATATACTCTAATTGTAAAAATACAATCGAGAAAATACGAAAGAGGAGATCAAAATGCAAAGATATATTTTTAAACAATTTTATAAAAAAATTCTATGTATTTTAATTCTTTTTACAATGATATATTCGATGTTTGGATTTATTCCAAAATTAACAAATAAGTCTTATGCAAAAACATATACCTATAAAAAAGACTCTAATGATTTACCAAAAGATTTTGAAACTACATATCCAGGATATAAATCACTTGTAGAATCTTTAATAAAAGCACATCCAAATTGGACGTTTAAGTTATATGAAACAGGATTAGATTGGGAAGCAGTAATAAATAGTGAATATCAAGGGCATGGAGGTTCATCAAAGAATGTAGTGCCAAAGAGTTATAAAGATGAGTGGGTATGTTCGATTTGTGGCAGAGCAGCACAAGATACAGGAGCTTGGGTTTGTGCATCAAGAGGTGCAATAGAATATGTTATGGATCCTAGAAACTTATTGAATGACGCAAATATTTTTCAACTTTTGTTATTATCTAACGATAAAAATATAACAAAAGCACAAGTATCAGCAATGGCTAAAAAAATATCATACCTAAATGATGACACTATTATAACGGCTATATATGATTCTGCAAAGGAGCTTGATATAAATCCATTTTATATTATAGGAAAAATATTGCAGGAACAAGGAAGCAATGGTTCAGTAATGTGTAGTGGTAAAGGTTATAAAGGACAGTATCAAGGATATTATAATTTCTTTAACGTAGGTGCTTCAGGAAAAGGTGAAGAAAATGTAATATTAAATGGCTTACAATATGCGAAAGATAAAAATTGGAATAGTCCTAAAGCTTCTATAATTGGTGGAATAGGTTTGGTAAAAAGCTATATAAATAGAGGACAACATACATTGTACTATCAAAAATTTAATGTAGTATATACTCCATATTATCAGAACCAATATGCGCAAAATTTATTTGATTCACAAAGTATCGCATCAAATTTAAAACAGGCATATAAAGATGCTAATTTATTAGATGGTTCTTTTACATTTGAAATCCCATTATATAAAAATATGCCATCATCACCTGTAAAAAGTCCAACAGTAGCTTCGATACAAGGTGAGCTTGCGTATGTTAATGCAAATGGAGGATTGGCATTAAGGGCTTCACCAGGTGGAAATACAATTGCATATGTAAGTGAAGGTTCACAAGTTGTAATAACAAAAAGGGCATCTTCAAAATCAAGCGACGGATACTATTGGGATCAAGTTTATACACCAGTAGGAACAGGTTATATGGCAAGACAAGCGCAAGATGGAAGTAAAACATATTTAGTAGTAATAAAACAATATGAAATAAGTGGAAATAATATTATAGTTACACCTGAAGCAACAATAAAAACAATAGAAGGAGCAAAAAACACGAGTAAAACATTTGGAACAGGTGCAAAAATAACTTATGAAGGAAAAACATATACACTAGTAATGCTAGGTGATGTAAGTGGAGATGGAAAAATAAGCGCAACGGATTATGTAAAAGTAAAAAATAAAATTATGGGTTCTAACAACATGAATGATGCAGCAGAAAAAGCAGCAGATACAAACAACGATGGAAAAATAAGTGCAACAGACTATGTAAAGATAAAAAATCAAATAATGAATGTAAGTAGAATAACAATTTAATAAAATAAGTTTTATATGAGGAGAATATAATGAAAAAGAACATTTTGAATAAATTATTATTTATAGTAACATTAATTGCATTTATATTACTATTAACAGCAATTAAATCAGATGCAGCAAGTATAAGCATAAGTACATCAAAATCAACTGTGTCACCAGGTGGAACTTTTACAGTTACAGTATCAGTCAGTGGCGGTGCAGGTAAAGTAACGACAACAGTAAGTAATGGTTCTGGTGGAAAGACAGATTTTTTAGATAACGGTTCTTATTCTTTTACTTGTACGGCAGGCAGTTCTGGAAGTGTAACAATAACTGCTTCAGGCTCTATTGCAGATTATAATACAGAAGAAGAGTTAACAAAATCTGCATCAAAAACTGTTAGTATTGTTGAACCATCAAGTAGTGGTTCATCAGGAGGATATTCTGGAGGAAACTCAAGTGGAACCACAACAACGAAACCAAAAGAAGTAGAAAAATCAAGTGATAGTTCATTAAAAGAATTGACAATAAAAGAAGGAAAAATATCACCAGAATTTAAAAATGATGTAAAAGAATACACATTATCAGTTCCTTACGAAACATCAGAAGTTAATGTAACTGCAACCACAACTGATTCAAAAGCAACAGTAGAAGTAAAAGGCAATAAAGATTTAAAGGAAGGAGAAAATGTAGTAACTGTAAATGTTACAGCAGAAGATGGAAGCACTTCAAGATATATAATAAAAGTAACAAGAGCAAGAGTTCCTCTTTCATTAAAATCTTTAGTAGTAAAATATACAAATCAAGAAGGCGAATTAATAGAAATTCCAGTTGATCCAGAATTCTCGCCTACAACATTAGAGTATACATTACAAGATTTAGAATATTGGGTAGAAAATTTATCAATAGAAGCAATTACTAATATTGCTGGTGCAACAGTAGATATACAAGGAGCAGAAAATTTGCAAATCGGTGAAAACACAATAACTATAACAGCAAAAATAGAAGCACAAAATTCAGAACAACAAAAAGAAGGAGAAGCGCCAAAAGAAGAAATAATTACATATACAATAAAAGTTAATAAATTAGAAGAACCTACCTTAATGGCAAAAATATCAAATTGGTTTGGTGGACTTATGGGCACAATAAAAACATGGTTTAAACAAAACGAAGAGAAAGTTATCGTAGGATCGCTTGTAGCATGTAATGTAGCATTATTAGGATTATCAGTATATATAGTTGTAGATTATAAAAAGTACAAAGATGTAATAGCAAAAGTAAAAAAGGCTGGAGATATAAAAAATGCTAAAATAATAGAAGAAATAAATGAAAGTAGTAATTTTACAGGAACAACAAATATAGATGAAAATACTATAGATAAGCAAAAAAGTGGAAAACATTTTTAGAAAAATTTAGTAGATACATTAAATTTTGTATCTACTTAAATTTTTTGTAAATTTTTGTCGAACGATTTTAATTGACACATACAGCAAACAGATATATGATTAATATAGCCAATAGTTTGATATTAAAATGTAAGTGTGCTATAATTAAATAAAGATGCGTATATACTTAAAGAGAGGGAAGTGATAATAATGAATATAAGAATTAATTTAAAAAATAAAATGAATAAATTAAAAGAAAAGTTCTATAATAATATAAAAGGAGAAAGCAAAATGAATAATTCTTATACTATTATTATACACAAAGAAGAAAATCCAAAAGGATATTGGGCTGAATGTCGTAATTTGAAAGGTTGCTTTGCACAAGCTAAAACAATAGAAGAAGTTAAAAAATTAATGAAAGAAGCAATTATAATAAAATTGAAAGAAAATGAAGAGACAGTCAGTTCAGAAAATATAGATATAGTTCTATCTTATGCCTAAAATACCCATTATAAAAGCTAAAGACTTTTTTAAGTATATTACAAAATTTAATTGCACAGAAATATCAATAAGAGGCTCACATCATAAAATTAAAAATAATAAAAATGGAAAAGTAAGCATTATAGCAATACATAACAATGAAGATTTATATCCAGCAATGTTTCAAGCGATACTAAAGCAATTAGAAATAAATATAAATGATTTTATAGAATTTATAAATAAGAAATAATTGTAAATTGTATAATAAAACTGTGCAAAAATTCTCAAGTAAAATTGAGCAAATTTGCTCAGTTTTTTCTTTGTCTTT
>CANRGU010000118.1 GCA_947630255.1 uncultured Clostridia bacterium
GGAAAGTCTTGATTCCTCCCTCTTTCAAACTTTGATCCCTGTACATTTTAAAGTTTGCACTCTTCATAAGGCAAAAGAATATGCATCTTTGATTGGCATTCGTATTGTAGAGGGGCTATCAGATGTATATATTTGTTTTTCCAAAGGCTTAGAGCTCTGATACTCCCCCCACTTGACTAATTCAAGTGGGGGAGTTCAAATTTTACATAATTGTATTTACTATCTTTCCAATTTATGGTATAATTAAAAAGGTGATTTGAATTATATTTATTTATAAAAGGAGATAACCAAAAATGATAAAATTAGTCGCAAGTGATTTAGATGGAACTATAATTGGCAGAGATAATACCATTTTTGAAAATAATCTTAAAGCAATAAGCGATATAAATAAAAAAAATATAGATTTTGTAATATGCACACGGAAAAACATATCCAATTATAAAAGGAATGTGTGATAAATTTAATGCATCTTATGGAATATTTGGAAATGGAAATCAGATTATAAATCTAAAAACTGGTGAAGAAATTTATAAAAAACTTTTAACTACTTCAGAAATAAATTCTTGTATTGATATAGCAAGAGCTCATAATCTTCATGTTCACTTGTATACAGATACTGAAATTGTTACAGAAGAACTTAAGTATATGGATTTAAGAAATTATAAATTGCAACAAGAAAAATACTATGATACTTCTTTAGGTATAACTGTTGTAGATGATATTAAACAGTATTTAGCATTTAATAACTCTAATGTTTGCAAATTGGTAATTTCTGCTGAATATGATTTGTCTGCTATAAAAGATGAAATACTAACAAAAGAAGATATTTCTGTTACTACTATTAAAAAATATGGTGATTACAAAGATAAAGTTATTAATAAAGAGTATGAGTATTTAGATGTTACACCCAAAAATATAAATAAGGATACTGCACTGAAAATTCTTGGTGATTATTTAAAGATTAATAATGACGAAATTATGGCAATTGGAGATAATTTAAATGATTTAGATATGGTTAAGAATTCAGGAATTGGCGTTGCAGTAGCAAATGCTTATGATGAATTAAAAGAAGTTGCAAAATATACAACAAATAGCCCTGTTGAAGCAGGTGGATTTGCAGAAGCTGTTTATAAATTTATTGAATTTTAAAAATGAACTAATTTAGATTAGTTCATTTTTTGTATAATTTATTACTTTTAATGTATTCTAAAACTTTTTTTGGTATATATTTACTTACGTCCTCACCATTTTTTATTTTTTCTCTTATCTTACTTGAGCTTAAATATATTTTATCGATTCCATCTATTTTTATTAATGACTCCTTATTTTTAATTAACAAAGTGCTATTTGCAATTATATTTTCTAGTTTATCATTGTCCCTTTCTAAAACAATAATTTTATAATCTTTTAATAATCTTTCTGGGTTTTTCCATGTTTCTATTTCTTTTAAATTATCGGTTCCCATAATAAAACATATATCATATTCCTTACCATATTGTTCTTTTATTAAATCCAATGTTTCTATTGTGTATAATTGCTTATCTTGTTTTAACTCAATATCTGATACTTCTAACTTATATTCATTTTCACATATTATTTTTAACATATTATATCTATCTTCATCACTTGCTAATTCTACCTTTTGATATTTTGTACTTACTGGAACAAAAATAAGTTTTTCTATCGTATTACATTTTTCTATAATCTGCTTTGCTAGTATAATATGTGAATTAATTGGTGGGTTAAATGATCCTCCAAAAATTGCTATAACTTTTTCCGACATTATCTTAGTTCTCCTTTGCAACTACTATATCACATTTTATATTTTATTTTCAATAGCTAGAATCTCCTAAATCTAGTATATCTACTAGTACATCTACAGCCACATGTATTATTGTTGTTACTGTTATTTGAGTTGTTTGTATTATTCGCATTGTTTGTATTGCTTGTATTATTAATACTGTTTAAAATTTCATTTAATGTATTATTTATAGTATCAATATTATTATTATCGTCTTGATTGTTATTTATTAGATTTAATATGGCTTCACATAGGCAATTATTTTCACCTGTTTTGCAAAATAATCTTACTAGAGAGGCTGTTATAAAAGCAAGTATTGTATATACGAGCGTTGCTATTAAAAATGTTTCATCAAATGCTGCAAATGTTACTACTAAAAATATTGCAAATATAAGTAGTGCAACAGCAATTGGACTTTTTAATAATTTTTGTAAAATAGCTGATATTATTATTACAGCAAGTGGAAATGCAAAAAATATTAATAATGTATTCATAATTTACCTCCATATGTATTTTTTATATATAATATGTAATTTGTATTATTTTTGTTCATTTATTTTTCTAAAAAATTCTATTTTTTATTTGCTTTTTTTGTTTTTTATGATAAAATATGGGTTATACTAATGATAGTTTTAGGGGGATTAATTATGGAATTTAAAAAATGTGTACGTTGTGGTTGTTTCTTTATATCAGAAAGTGATGTTTGTTGTAATTGTGAATCACGTGATAAAATGGATATTTCAAAATTAAATTCTATTTTAGATGAAAATTATAACTTCAATTCTATACAAGACCTCTCTATTTTAAGTGGTGTAAATATTAATAACTTAAGTAGATTTATAAAAAGTAATCAAATTTCTGGATTAAATATTAATTTGTAAATTAGATTTTTATACATTTCTCTATATAACTTCTTTTAAAAAATTAAGATAGATTTAAAAATAATCTATCTTAATTTTTTATTTAAATTCCATCTAATCCATCTTTTAAATTATATAAATTTTTAAATCCCGATTTTTTTAAAATTTTTACAGCCTTTTTGCTTCTTATTCCACTTTGGCAATATACAATTAATATTTTATTCTTGTCTTTTAGTATGCAGTTACAACATTTTTCTAATTCATAAGATGGTATATTTATAGCTCCGCTCTAAATGTCCTTCTTTATATTCTTGCGGACTTCTTACATCTAACAAAACTACATCTTCGTTTGTTTTTAATATGTTTTGTGCTTCTGTCATAGTTATATTTTCATTATTTCTATATTTTTTTATCGTTCTTAAAATTTTATTTATACTCATAATTATCACCTATATATAATTACAAAAACTCCATCTTAATTTATAATGGAGTTTTTAGTTATTATATAATATGATATTTTGTCTAATTTTGTTCTTTTATAGATTCTTTTTCAAGTTTTTCACTAATCACAATAATTGTAATTAAGTATATAAACATTGATATTGGCATTGTATATTGATTTATTGGTAAGCGCACAATTGCATATATACTTAAATATAATAGTTGTACAACTATTATTGGCACTAAAGTTAATAATGTTACTTTTACTGTTCCTAATTTTCTGTATTTTACTAGGAAATATACAAGTATTAATAGTGCTGATAAGCAAACTGGAAATATATATGGATTTATTAAATCTATTGCTTCTATTTTTGCATTATTAGATACTATTAAATCTTCTTTACTCAATTCTAAATTATATTTTTCATTAATTTTTGAAACCAAATTATTTAACTGATCGTCTTGAGCTGATTTTGTTGTTATTAACATATCATAACCTAAATTATTTATATTTCTTATTTTAGTATCATTTCCAAACACTTCTGTTATTATATTTTTTACATCAGAAAAATTAAAGTCTGTTGATAAGTATAATTCTACTGTTGTATTTTCTCCATATAATAAACTATAATTCATACCTTTTACAAATAGCATTATTATTCCGGCTACTACTATGATTAATATTATTGCTAGTAAAGATATCATTTTTTTATTTTTTAACATAATTTGCTCCTCCTTCAAAATTCGTTTTACGAATTTTGTTCACTCTTCACTTTCACTTTTTATCTATTCTTTAATTGTCTTTACTGTTAAACCGAGTTAATGTTAGGTTATATAAATACATCATTATAATTCCCCAGAATAGACACATGCCTAGACTTGATATATTAGCAAATTTATTAAATGT
>CANRGU010000119.1 GCA_947630255.1 uncultured Clostridia bacterium
CTCTTAAATAATTTTTTACTCCTGATTTAGTGTATTTTGCATATACATCTACATTTCCAGAAAAGTCATTTTCATTTGCATAAGTTATAAATGTATATCCCGGTGCAGAATATTCTTCAACACTACTTGCTGGTCTTTCTATAATACCAACTATTTTATATGTTTTTACTGTTGTATCGATTATTTTTTCACTACTTTCGCTTGTTTCAGTACGCTGAAATGGATTATTTTGACCTAATTCTACTCCATCTAGTCCTATTCTTTTACCTATATTTAATGTAATATCTTCTCCAATATTTAAAATAATTCTTCCATTTGTTTTTAAATGAGTTGGTATAACTATTTCATCATCTTTTTCTGGAAGTCTTCCTTCTACTAACCTAATAGATAAATTTTCAAAAGACTTTTTAGTAAAAGCTTTAACAAAAGCATAAGGTTTATTTTCATTTTGTGAATTTTCTAAATTGGCAAATCCTATATTTTTAGTTAAATAAATATCTTCTATTTCTCTATTATTTTTAAATATTTCTATATCTTCTGTAGGAACGTTATAAAATGCTACATGAAAGTTTCCTCTTTGATATGTTTCAAAACCTATTAAAGAATCTATGGCACTTGCATACATAGAGGCAACTGCTGTAATTAATGCAACTGATAACATTATTCCTATAACTGTTACAATAGTTCTTTTTCTATTTAGCTTTAAATTTTTTATAGTCAACTTATTAAGCAAGTTCATTTTATCCTCCCATCTTCCATTCTGATGATCCTATCAGCACATTTTGCAATTTCCATATTATGTGTAATCATGATAATTGTTTGTTTTAATTCCTTATTAGATTTTTTAAGTAGTGCAACAATTTCATCGCTTGATTTGGAATCTAGATTTCCTGTTGGCTCATCTGCAAGGATTATAGTTGGGTTTGTAATTAAGGCTCTACCTATACTTGTTCTTTGCTGTTGTCCTCCTGATAATTCATTTGGAAGATGCATTTTTCTGTTTTGCAAGCCCAATAAATTAAGCATTTCATCTAATTTCTGCTTATCAATTTCACGATTATCTAGTGATAAAGGTAAAGTAATGTTTTCTTCAACATTTAAAATTGGTATTAAGTTATAAAATTGATAAATTAGTCCTACTTGTCTTCTTCTAAATATTGCAAGTTTATCATCATTTAATTCGAATATATCTTTTCCATCTACATATACTTTTCCTGATGTAGGTCTATCAACTCCTCCTATTAAATGAAGTAATGTTGACTTACCACTTCCAGAAGCTCCTACTATTGCAACGAATTCTCCTTTTTCTACTGAAAAAGAAACATTGTCTAATGCAACAACTTTTGCTTCATCTTTTCCATAAATTTTAGTTAAGTTACTAACTCTTAAAATTTCCATCATCTAACCTCCATTTTTAATTTACAATTAGATTATACAATAGGTAAAGTTACAACTAGGTTACAAAATTAAAAAATATTAAAAAAATAAAGAATAGCTCTTAAACTACTCTTTATTCTCATATTTTTATTTGTTTTTTGAAATTATGTCCTTTATAAACTCTACTACATCGCCTGCATTTAAATCTTTTGCTTCGTTTTGATTTCTTAGTTTTACTTCGACCATATTTTCATTTATTTTCTTTCCTACTGTAATTCTAATTGGAATACCTATTAAATCCATATCATTGAATTTTACTCCTGCTCTTTCTTCTCTGTCATCTATTAATGTGTCTATTCCTAATTTATTTAGAGTTTCATATAGATTATTTCCTTCTTCAATTTGTTTTTCCTCTTTTGGATTTATAACTACAATTGCTACTTTATATGGAGCAACATTTATTGGCCAAATTATTCCTTTGTCATCATTATTTTGTTCAACTATTGCAGATAAAATTCTTTCAACACCTATTCCATAAGATCCCATAACAACTGGATGATTTTTATTATCATCTCCTAAATAATTTAAACCTAAACTTTCAGAATATTTTGTTCCAAGTTTAAATGTATTGCCTATTTCAATTCCCTTTTTAAATATTAACTTTCCTCCACAGTTTGGGCAAACATCGCCTTCTTTAACATTAACAATATCTCCAGAAATATCATATTTAAAATCTTTTACGTTTGCATTTATGTAATGATATCCTTCTTTATTTCCACCACAACAGAAATTTTTCATATTTAATACTTCATTATCTACTACAATTTTTGCAGATTTTAAATCAATTGGTCCGGTAAATCCTGGTACTGCATTTGATTTAGCAATTAATTCATCATTTGCAAAATTTATTTCGTTTGCACCAAGTAGTTTAAGAACTTTATTTTCATTTAATTCTCTATCTCCTCTTATAAATAAAATAACTAATTCGTCATCTATATTCATAAGCATAGCTTTTACTGTTTTCTTTACATCTAAATTTAAAAATTTACTTACTTCTTCTATTGTATGTGCATTTGGAGTTTCTACTAGTTGTAGTTCTTTTTCATCCTCTATATTTTCTTCTTTATTTACTACATTTTTACTAACTTCCAAATTTGACGAATAATCACAGTTTTCACAAAGTACAAGTGTATCTTCACCTATATCTGTTACAGCATGGAATTCTTCTGAAAGTAATCCACCCATTGCACCTGTATCTGCTTTAACAACAGTATAATCTATTCCTAATTCTTTAAATATTTTGTGATAAGCATCAAACATCTTTTTATATGAAATATCTAATCCTTCATAATCTTTATCAAAGCTATATGAATCTTTCATAGTAAATTCTCTAATTCTAATTAAGCCTAATCTAGGTCTCATCTCGTCTCTATATTTAGTACCTATTTGATAAATTGTAAAAGGTAAATCTCTATATGATTTTACTTTGTTCATTGCTGCCAAAACAAATAATTCTTCATGTGTTGGACCTAAAGCATACTCTCTTGAATATCTATCATTTAGTTTAAACATACTTGGGCCAAAAGTTTCTTTTCTTCCTGATTTTTCAAAAATATCCATAGGTAATAAAGTAGGCATAGAAAGCTCGTTTGCGCCTGCTTCATCCATATTTTTACGTATAATGCTCTCTACGTTTTTTAGTGCTTTTTCTCCCAATGGCATTTTTGCATATATTCCATTACTTATTTTTTTAATCATTCCACTTTTAACTAAAAGTTTTCCACTAACTGAATCTTCGTCTGATATGTTTTCTTTTATTGTATAAAAGAAATCTTTGCTTAATCTCATTATAATCACTCACATTTCATTTTTTATTGCTATATAATATATTACAAAAATACCCATTTTGTCAATGGGTATCGTAGGAAATAAAACAGCAAACTCAAGGAATCCACATATTTTTATTCATCAAGACTATTTAAATATTCCTCATAAGCAAGTTTACTCTCGTGGGCTACAAATGCCCCATACTCTGATCCCGCTTCATAAGGATTATTATCTGCAGCTTCCATCCACCTTAAGCAGTTAAACGTAATCGCCCAATTACTAGGGACAAGTTTACGAGTAAAATCTGAACCGTATTCCTCAACAGGAATCCTAATTTTATACATGTAATGAGCTCCTTCCTTAGTCGCGTCTGACAGATACTTTTTAGCAATCTTAGACGACGAACAACTAAACAACAGTTCAAAACTACTCAATAACGAACCATCACTGGTCACGAAAGCACGGATACCAATAAATTTAACCCCGCGAAGGGAGCCCACCGGGTTGTGAGTACCCCCGGGGATAAATCGACCTTAGTATCCCCACAATACACACCGCACCAAGCAGAACCAAAAGTTGTTTTAGCTTCGACTATACACAAGCCATCCCCAACATAATTAACTTCAGCTGAATTATTATCAATTGGAGTTACTGTTGCAAATGAAGTATTACCACTTTCCCATTGCACCACTTCATCTGAGTTTTCTAATGTTGCTACTACTGTTGCTTTTTCTCCCTGTTCTAATGTTACTGCTT
>CANRGU010000120.1 GCA_947630255.1 uncultured Clostridia bacterium
TAAATAACAAATTATCTTACAATAACATTATAACAAGAAAATAATGTCAATTTACAAAAAAGTCTGTACTTTTTTGTAATTTAAGATTATAATGAATTTATGTTTTGATTTATGGAGGGCTATTAATGTCTGATAATATTAAAGAAGAATGTGGAGTTTTTGGAGTTTATTCAAAAATCCCAGAAAAATTGGCCTATATGACTTGTGTAGGTTTGTCGGGACTTCAACACAGAGGAGAAGAAAGTTGCCGGAATAGCAGTAAATACCGATGGGGTAATTTCATACCATAAAGATCAAGGATTAGTTTCAGAAGTATTTACAAATGAAATTCTAGATAAGTTGCCAGCGGGAAATATGTCTATAGGACATGTAAGATATTCAACAACCGGAGAGTCAAAAAAAGAAAATGCACAGCCTATAGTAATAAGGCATAAAAAAGGAAATTTAGCTGTAGCACATAATGGTAATATTACAAATGCAATGGAGCTAAAACAACAGTTAGAAGATAATGGGGCAATATTTACAACTACGAATGATACAGAAGTAATATGTCATATAATAGTAAAGGAAAGATTAAAATCAAAATCTACGGAAGAAGCAGTAGCAAGAACCATGAAAATATTAAAAGGTGCATATTCACTAGTAATAATGTCACCACAAAAATTAATAGCTTGCCGCGATCCACAAGGATTTAGACCATTATGCATGGGAAAACTCGGAAATGACATTATATTTGCATCAGAAAGTTGTGCATTAGATATATGTGGTGCAGAATTTATAAGAGATGTAGAACCAGGAGAAATAATTGTTGTAAAAGACGGAGAAATAACTTCAATAAATAAACACAAAAAAGCCAAAAAAGGCATGTGTGTATTTGAATATATATATTTTGCAAGACCAGATTCAATAATTGAAGGAATGTCAGTACACGAATTTAGAGAAAAAGCAGGAAGATATTTAGCAAGGCAAAATCCAGTAAATGCAGATATAGTCGCTGCTGTGCCAGACTCAGGCAATGATGCAGCTTTAGGATATTCAAAAGAATCAAAAATACCATATGATTTAGTATTTACAAAAAGCAAATATATAGGAAGAACATTTATACAAAACACACAAAATAAAAGAAAAAAATTAGTAGCATTGAAATTAAATCCATTGAAGAATACAATTAAGGGTAAAAAAATAATATTAATAGATGATTCAATAGTAAGAGGAACAACACTAACAAACATAGTAAAAACACTAAAAAAATCAGGAGCAAAAGAAGTGCACCTAAGAATTGCAGCACCAGCATTTATAGATGTATGTTATTTTGGAACAGATATAGACAGTAAAGAAAACTTAATAGCAAACGGCAAAACTGTTGAAGAAATAAGACAAATAATGGGTGCAGATACTTTAGAATATTTAAGTATTGATAATTTAAAAGAAATAACAAAAGGTTGCAATATAGATAATTTTTGTATGGGATGCTTTACACACAAATATCCAATAGAAGTACCTAAAGAAATTAGAAAAGATAGATTTGAACAAAAAATAAGCAATAAAATTTAAGATATATAATTAATTGGGAGGTAGAATTATGGCATGTAATTGTGGAAATAGTGGAAAGGACGAAGAGCTTCAAAAAATATTAGAAACTTATACAAATGATAAAAGTAATTTAATACAAATATTAAATGAAGTACAAGAAAAATATGGATATATTCCTGAATTCGCTCAAAAAGAAATTTCAGAATATTTAAATATTCCAATGGCAGAAGTTTATGGAGTAATTACATTTTATGCAAGATTTACTCTAAAACCAAAAGGAAAATACAATGTAGCAGTATGCCTTGGAACAGCTTGTTTTGTTAAAGGATCAGAAAAGATTTTAGACAGATTAAAACAAAAACTAGGAATAGATGTTGGAGAAACAACTAAAGACGGAAAATTTTCTATAGAAGCAACAAGATGTATAGGTGCATGTGGTCTAGCACCCGTATTTACTGTAAATGGAGAAGTTTATGGAAAAGCTACACCAGAATTGCTTGATAAAGTTATTGATGAATATATGAATAAGGAGGATTAACATGAAGACACTAGAAGAAATTAAACAAATAAGAGAAGAAAAAAGAAAAGAATTAGATTTGCGTGTTAATTTAAAAGCAAATACTAGAGAAAAGCACATTTTAGTGTGCCATGGAACAGGTTGCACATCATCTAAATCTCCTAAAATTATTGAAAATTTTAGAAAAATTATAGAAGAAAAAAATATTCAAAATGTAAGAGTTGTTCAAACTGGATGTTTTGGACTATGTGCAAAAGGACCAATAGTTATAATAAGACCAGAAGATACATTTTATGCCATGGTAAAACCAGAGGACTGCGAAGAAATAATCAACACACATATAATAGAAGGAAAAATAGTAGAAAGATTGCTTTGCAAAGATATAGATGATTCAGTAGTTCAAAGATTAGATGAATTAAATTTCTATAAAAAGCAAAAAAGAATAGCACTTAAAAATTGTGGAATAATAGATCCAGAGAATATTGATGAATACATAGCTTTTGATGGATATAAAGCCTTAGAAAAAGTATTATTCGAAATGACACCAGATGAAGTAATAAACGAGGTAACAGAATCTGGACTTCGTGGTAGAGGAGGAGCAGGTTTCCCAACAGGAAAGAAATGGTTCTTTACAAAAATTGCAGAAGGAGACCAAAAATATGTAGTATGTAATGCAGACGAAGGTGACCCAGGTGCATTCATGGATAGAAGCATACTAGAAGGCGATCCACACTGCGTTATAGAAGCTATGATGATAGCTGGATATGCAATAGGAGCAAACAAAGGATATATTTATGTAAGAGCAGAATATCCAATTGCAGTACATAGATTTCAAACAGCAATAGACCAAGCAAAAGAATATGGAATATTAGGTAAAAAAATCTTCGGAACAGACTTCGATTTTGACTTAGAAGTAAGACTTGGAGCAGGAGCTTTCGTTTGTGGAGAAGAAACAGCGCTTTTAGAGTCAATAGAAGGAAAATCAGGAAGACCAAGAATAAAGCCACCATTTCCAGCAAATGTTGGACTATGGGGAAAACCTACATTAATCAACAATGTAGAAACTTATGCAAATATTACAAAAATAATATTAAATGGAGCAAAATGGTATAATTCAATAGGAACAGAAAAATCAAAAGGAACAAAAGTATTTGCACTTGGAGGAAACGTTGTAAATGTTGGACTTGTTGAAGTACCAATGGGAACAACTTTAAGAGAAATAGTATTTGATATAGGTGGAGGAATTCCAAACGGACATGAATTTAAAGCTGCACAAACAGGAGGACCTTCAGGAGGATGTATTCCAGCAGAACATTTAGACACCCCAATAGATTATGAATCACTTGCACAAATAGGTTCAATGATGGGTTCTCGGTGGATTAATTGTAATGGATGATACAAAATGTATGGTAAATCTTGCAAAATTCTACTTAGGATTTACAGTAGATGAATCTTGCGGAAAATGTACACCATGTAGAATAGGAACAAAAAGAATGCTTGAAATTCTAGAAAAAATTACCGAAGGAGAAGCTACTTTAGAAGACTTAGAAAAATTAGAGACACTTGCAAAAACTATACAAAAAGCATCTGTATGCGGTCTTGGCCAAACAGCTCCAAACCCAATACTTAGCACAATGAAATACTTTAAAGATGAATATTTAGCACATATAAATAATAAAAAATGTCCAGCAAAAGAGTGTAAAGCATTATTAAGCCTTTCTATAAACTCAGAAAAATGCAAAAAATGTGGATTGTGTGCTAAAAATTGCCCAGTAGGAGCAATAAAAGGCGACAGAGAACACGGATATGAAATAGATGAAAATATTTGTATTAAATGTGGAGCATG
>CANRGU010000121.1 GCA_947630255.1 uncultured Clostridia bacterium
TATATTTTATTATAAAACAACAAAATTATCAAGTAATTGGGCACTAAAAAAGTAGCAAACTTATTTGCTACTTAAATTTTATATAAAGTTTTATTATGATATTTTTTCTTTCATATTTGCAAGAACTTTTTTCTCAATTCTCGATATTTGCACTTGTGTAACTCCTAACATTTTTGCTACTTCTGTTTGGGTTTTACCTCTATAATATCTTAACAAAATAATTTGCTTTTCTCTACTTTCCAAACTTTCAATTAAATCTTTTATACAAATTTTATCTATTAGCATAGCAGTCTCGTCTTTTCCATTTGATATTTTACTTATTTTAGTTTCTCCATTTGATTCATTATCATAACTTTCTTCATCAATTGATTCTAATGGTTTTTCCGCTTCCATTGCCATTGCTATTTCTTCTTTTGACACTTTTAAAATTTTTGCAAGTTGAGATATGTTAATTTCTTCTCCCTTTTTGCACAAATATTCTCTCTGTACTTCTTTAATTTTAACTGATAATTCTTTAAGGCTTCTACTTACTTTTATTGGTCCATCATCTCTTATAAACCTTTTTATTTCTCCCATAATATATGGTACTGCATAAGTAGATAATCTTAAATTTAATGTAGTGT
The DNA here is from genome assembly GCA_947630255.1 of uncultured Clostridia bacterium. GTDB lineage: Bacteria > Bacillota > Clostridia > TANB77 > CAG-508 > CAG-452. The sequence goes on from CANRGU010000121.1 coordinate 624, forward strand.
CAAATCGTTTAACAGATTTTATAAATCCTATACATGCTATTTGATAAAGCTCTTCTGCCTCATATCCTCTTCCTAAAAATCTTTTTACGATACTCCATAAAAGCCCAGAATTTTTTTCAATTATATCTTCCATTGCTTCTTTATTATTCTGTGCCTTTACTATATCTTCTGTATTTATTTCGTACATAAGTAACTCCTTTAATTAAATATGTATTAAAGCCTTACTTTCATTTCCTCTATTCCATCAGTTACTTTAATCATTTTTTTCATTGTTACTTTAGTACCTACTCCTAATACTGATTCAACTTTTACTTCATCCATAAAGCTTTCCATAATTGTAAATCCCATACCAGACCTTTCTAACTCTGATTTTGACGTATATAGCACTTGTCTTGCCTTTTCAATATCTTCTATTCCTTTGCCATTGTCTGATATTTCTATTTCAATTGAATTTGCAAATAGTTTGCATTTAATTTTTATTATTCCTTCTTTTTCTTCGTAACCGTGTATAATACAATTGGTTACAGCTTCTGATACTGCAGTTTTTATATCTGCTATTTCTTCAAGGCTTGGATCTAACTGACTTGCAAATGCTGCAACTGTAATTCTTGCAAAACTTTCATTTGATGATTTACTCAAGAATTCTAATTTCATTTCATTTTCATATACATTTTTCAAATTCGCTACCTCCTGTTTCTTCTATTGATATTAATTTTAATATTCCCGACATTTCAAGTATTTTTTTTATCGATGGTTTTACATTTATTAGTTCCATTTTTCCTCCAAACATTTTTACTAATTTATATCTTCCTATTATCATTCCAATCCCACTACTATCCATAAAATTTACATTGCTGAAATCAAATACTACTTTTTTTGGTATATGTATTTCTATTTCATAATCGGCTCTTTTTTTAATTTTTTCACAAGAATGATGGTCTATTTCTTCTGTTATTTTTAAGATTAGTAGCTTGTCCTTCTTTTCATACTCAACTTTCATTTGTATTACTCCTTTCACATGTATTTTATTCTGCAATTGTAAATATTTTCCTTTGATGAAATTTGAGAAATTTTAGCGAAAACGCGCATTAAAATAATGGAGTGCACCTCCAAAAATTAGATTTTTTATCTAACTTTTTTAGGCACACTCCATGATCCTAATGCTCGCTTTTATTATAATATTTTTTAATTATACTTTTCTAATATAGTTCCTAAATCTTTTGCAAATTCTTTTAACATTACTATTTTAATTCCCATTTCTTTACCACAAACATAGTCATCTATTATTTGTTTTAATTGTCTTATGTTTTTCATTTCTGGCTCTATCTCTTTTGTGTACTTTTCTGCTCTGTCTAGGAGTTTTTCTTTAATCGTTACTATATCTTCGTTGCTTGCACAAGATATTCTTTGGTACATTTGATATGGATCATAATATTTAAATATTGGAACATCCATACATTCTTTATCAAATCTTTCATAAAACATTTCCATTTTCATTGGTATGCATTTAAAGATTCCGTCTGCTTTTTCTGAATACATCTTATCTTTTAATGCTCTGTTTATCATATAAAAATGGTTAAGTATTTCATCTATTTCTGGTGTTTTTTCTTCTAATATAATGCTACTAATTTCTTCATCAGGATTTTCATAATATTCAGAAGTTAATGCTGATACATTCATTCCATTAAAGAATATTGAGCTTATTGTTTTTATATCATATTCAATTAACCCTTTTTTTATAAAATAAGTAAAATATATAAATAATTTAACTGTATCTAAAAGTTTAACTCTACCATTTTTTACATCCTCTAAAACTTCTTCAATAACTCCTGGGAATTGGTCATCATCAATTTTCCAATATTCTTCTGTAAGTAGCCTTTTATATCCCGGAAGTTTTTCTGTGTCTACAGTATTTATTATAACTTCCATATTGCTTTTAAAGACTTTCATATCAAATATTCTTGTTCTTACATATATTTCTATAAATTTAAAGAATCTGTATTCTGATTTGAAATTATAATAATAATTGTTATCGAATTCCTTTATATAAAATTGTCTATTATCCATTAAAACTCTTGAAGAAACTAATATTGATTTATATTCTTCGTTGTCTAATATGTTTATAAATTTATCTTTTGTGATTTTTCCTGCTTTTATTTCAAAAGATATTGCTATTGTAAATATAAGCATAGTTTGCAAGATTCTATAATTTGTATTTGGGTAATATTTATTTACCATTTCGTATACTTTTTTGAAGTCATTTAAAGCATGTTTTAATATTCTTAGGTTTCTCGTTCCACTTTTATTAAATGTAGAAATTATATAATTTGTATTTTCTCTAAGAAATCTAATTAATTCCGGATTGCTTTCATATCTCATTAAAATTCCATTTATAATATAACTAAATTCTGGAACGTATTCAAAAGTTTCTCCTATTAGTTTTTCTTTTATTCTCTCATAATCATTTGCTTTATCAAATACATATTCTATTTTATCTTGTATTTTTTCAACCATTGGCTTGTCAGTTTTAGATAAATCTCCTTCTTTATCTAAAAGATATGTTGCAATAAATGTTTTCATTTCTAAGTTAGTACTTTTCAATTTATTTGATAACTCTTTTTCATTACATATTATGATAGTTTTTATATGATCGTGCTCAACAAAGTTATTTATATATCCTAGTATATCTATAACATCAACATTTGCTCTTTCTAAGTCATCAAAGCATAAAACTTTATCATCTGTTGAGAAAAATTTACTGTAATCTACTTTATCTCCATTTTGTGTTACACCAAAAAGGTTTGCCATGTCAAGTCCTGTTTTTGCGTATTCTGGTATTGATTGCTGTCCTGTCGCATTCATATATTTTCTCATGTTTTTATCCATAAGTTGAGTAGTTTCTATAAATATTTTTTTACTTATATCCTCTAAATTTGAAATTCCATATAATGACATATATATGGTTGTATATGTTTTGCCATTTAATTGTAACGAATCTATTTTATTTCTTATTTTGTTGTTCCAAAAATAAGTTTTTCCACTTCCCCATTCTCCATTTATCATTATTGCATAGTCTGTATAATCTGCTCTTACATAATCTAATATACTTTCAACTAAATCTTCCATCTTTTGCCTCCTAATTTATTTTTTTGTAATCTTTTGCAATTGTTAATACTCCTATGTTTTTTGCGCCAGCTAATTTAAGTGTTTTGCTACATTCATTTGCTGTGCTACCGGTTGTATAAATATCGTCAATAAGTAATATTT
>CANRGU010000122.1 GCA_947630255.1 uncultured Clostridia bacterium
CATTTCTTCTTATTGATGTTATGTATTTTCTTAAGCTTAGATCAAATGGTTTTCCCTTTATTATTATTTTTTCAAAATCATCATCGTCTTGTTGTCCTTCATAGTGATAATTTGAATCTGTTAAATCATCTTTATTTGTTTCTTTTCCTTTATATCCTGGTAACCCTTCTAATAGTGTTTCTGGTGCAGGCTCACTAAAATCTTCTGCACTTGAGTCTCTATCTGTTGCATCTGATTCTTTTGCTTCATATTTCATTGTTGCTACATTTGTTAATACTTGATCTTCATTTGATTCTGATGCTGTTACTTTAAATTTTACATCTAAATATTTACTATCTAAATTTCCTTCATTAAATGCTTTTAATTCAAATAGATGCTCTTCATTTATTGGTGTAATTGTTATTTTGTTCTCCTCTATTTTGTATTTATATTCTTTACCATCTAGCTCTCCATCTTCATATGAAGCTTTATCTTCTATAAATTTGCTATTTGATTCTATATCAAATGTCAATCCTGCTGGTAAATAATCTATTATAGCATTTACATATCCATCTATTTCGCCTTCATTATATACTGAAAATCTGTATGTTAATATATCTCCGATTTTAACTTCAACTGGATCTTTTCTATGATTATAGTCTGCTGTTGTTTTTACTCCTATTAAAGGATCTGTGTCTATACTTGGTATTCTTGTTTTACTTTCTTCTAAATCAGTTCCATTAACTGCCACAATATATTTTCTTAAAGCTAAATCAAATCCTTTTTCTTTCAATAATAAATCTTCAAAATCGTCGTCATCTTGTTCTCCTGGTGTATATCCATTTACTTCTTTTCCTGGTGTATGTTTATCATCATCATATACATTATTTACATTAGAGTCTCTATCTTCCAATTCTTCTTGATTACTATCTTCAGAAATTTCAGCTATATTCTTTAAACTTTTATCAGTTTCCCCAGTTTTTGCTACTACTTTACATTCTACTTGTACATCTTCATAATATAATCCATTATTTCCAACTGTAGACTGTTGCCAGTTTTCGTTATCTCCTTTTGAAGTTTTGTTTGAATCATATGCTCTTATTGTTTTTTCTTTTAAATAATCTGTTGTAATTATTGTTCTTCCGTCAGGATCTTCAGATTTAACCCAATTATATTTTTCATTAATTGTACTTTCGCTTGTTTCTATAAATTCTAATCCGTCTGGTATATAATCTGTTATTTGTGTAGCTTCTCCATCTACTTCCCCTTCATTGTATACTCTTATTGTATATATTATTCTATCTCCTGTTTCTACTAATAAAGGATTTTTTGGATGTACATATGTTGCAGTTGTTGTTTTTATATTTCTGCTATCTACTTTATTTAATTTACTTACATCAATTTTTGGTGTTCTATCATCAAATTTTATGTCATTATCTCCACGTTTAATAGCAGTAATAAATTTACGCAAACTTAAATCAAATTCTTTTGATTCTTTTGTAGTTATAGTATCTTCATCACTTATCTTTTCTTTTTCTAATTCTACTACTGGTTGGCTATTATTATCATGGCTATAAAAAGTTGCTGTTGCTAATGTGTATGCACTAGTTACTTTTAATGTGAATTTAGACATATTATATTTTTCAAAGAATTTGTTGGTTGATGTACCTTCTTCAAACTGTTTGTATATTCTTATTTTATATTCTTTTCCTTTTTCTAATGTTGTTACTTCTTTATCAGTATCATTTTCCAAGAATTTATAAACCACATGTCTAATCTTTGTTCCACTATCATCTTGAGCTCCAATTGTTATTGTTTTTGGTATTATATTTCCATCTGCATCATATAAAATAATATCTGTAACAGGCACTAGTTTATTTACTGCTCTAGTATTTACATTATTCTTAATACAAATAGGCCCTATTTCATAATAATCATAAATATTATTTGAACTATTTACGCTTGTTATTGTTAAATCTTTTTCTTTATCAAATTTATTTTCTTCTATATCTTTAGTTCTTTTTCTTGTGGCTATATCTATTTCATATGTATCTGCATTTTGTATTGCTCCATATACAAAATATTGATATAGTCTATTTAAATTATTTTCTCTTGTAGTACTAATAACATTGTTATCATCACCACTGCCACTATCTATACTTAAAAATTGTGCTGGATACATTGTACTTTGTGATACTGTTGGATTTACTTCTTTATCTTGCTCATCATAATTTGTAAAATACCATATTGCTAATTGTTGTATTACCTCTATGTCATTATCTGTTATTTCTTCTCTTTGACTTTCTGGAATTCCTGCTTTATCTAATAATTCATCTCTATATTCAGAAGCATCATATATGGTTTCTCCTTCATCATTTGTTTTATCTATTGGTAAATAAGCTTCATCTAATATCCATAGTACTGCATTATACAAGTTTATTGTATAGTCTTTTGTCTGATTAGATAAAGTGCCATCATTAACTTTTATAGTGAATCTTACTTTTAATTCATTGTCCTGTAGATCCTCTTCAGTCCATTTTATTTTATCGGTATATTTTGCCATCTCTTGGGCTACTTTTTTTGGTTCTTCATGCATTTCAGCAATTTTCGTATAGCTAACAGGATCATCTGACATATCAGATGATACAGCATTTGTTTCACTATCTTGCACTCCAAAACCTACTCCTCCTCTTAAGCAATAAAAGGCTTTAGAATATGCTATAGCTTCATCTATATTGTTTGCTATACTTCTTATATTAGACATAGTATCACTTTTTTTATCTGCTATGTCATATATTTTTACAACTGTATACTTAACATCAGTATTACTATCACCTTTTACTCTATATTTATATATTGGATAGTTATCTTCAGTTTCACTTTTAAATGGTCTTGCTAATTGTGCTTTTAATTGTATATTTTCTCCTGCATCACTTACAGCATTAGTACGGCTAAAAAACATGCTTCCTACAATTAATATTAGTGCAATTATTAAAATTTTAACTTTTTTCATATTTACCACCTTTACAATTTATTCTATACATCCTTTATTATTTTTCCAATGTACCCAACAACATCTTTTGCATTGATCTATAAGTTTTTTATGTTTTATCATAAGTATATATTTTAACTTTAAAATAGCATCTATAATAATATTATTTTAAATATTTATTATAAATACATTAATTTGTTTATTTTTATTATAGTTTAACAATTGTAAATATTTGTTAAGTTACACTCATACATATTAATTATACAGCATTTTTGTAACAAATTCAATATATTATGTAAAATTTTAATTGATTATAAATTTACCTTATTTGTATTGACTTTTTTTATTAATTTTGTTATTATATTAATGCTTTTGATTTGCGGGAATAGCTCAGTTGATAGAGCGATGCCTTGCCAAGGCATAGGTCGCGGGTTTGAGCCCCGTTTCCCGCTCCATAATTGCGACTTTAGCAGTCGCAATTAATAGTTAATGATGAATAATCTTTAATTTCATATAAAAGTACATTAAAAATTATTAATTATTCATTTTTTACTATTTGCTAGCATATAATAAAATAAATGGCGTTGTAGCCAAGTGGTAAGGCACGAGTCTGCAAAACTCTGATTCGGCGGTTCGAATCCGCCCAACGCCTCCAATAAGTAAAATCGTCGCACCAGACGAAAACGATTAAATCAACTGTAAAAGGTTGATTTTTTTATGCCTTTTATTTTAAACGAAGGGATGGTAAAAGAAAGTTGCAGGGATTTATATTCGTGTTAGCACAGAAGATCAAGCAAGGGAAGGATTTAGTTTAGGAGAACAAAAGGAAAAATTATTACAACTATGCAAATTTAAAGAATATGAGGTATTTAAAGTTTATCAAGATGCAGGAATATCAGCAAAGAATATG
>CANRGU010000123.1 GCA_947630255.1 uncultured Clostridia bacterium
ATTTTTTTGGCAACAACTGCAAGTCTTCCATCTTTAGTATGATATGAGCATGTAGAAAGTGTTAAAAGCTGGTCGCCATATTCTGCTGTAGCTCCTGTATCATATAGACTTGCTTCTTTGCTGTTTTTTACAAAATCATTAAATTCTTCTTCTGTATTTGCATTTATAAAATAATAATATCTAAATACATTAGTTTCTGATTTATAATAGACTCTTGATAAAAAAACACTTATTATTTCATATTTAGCATCTTCTTCATTTGTAGTGAATCTAATTGTTTTGTGCTCTTTATAATAACTTTCTTCTTTGAAGTTCATAAGTCCTACAAACATTTCAGTGCTGCTCATATTGTTGTGTCCGTATATTAAAAGATTTGTACTTGGAATACTCCAATCATAATCTTTATCTAGGAATAGTGAGCCATCTTTTGAATACTCTTTTTTATAATTGTGTGTCATATAATATTCATTGTCTTCGCATTGTAAAACTGGATAGCTTATATCACTATTTTCTATTTCTAGCCAACCAATTATATCTGAATTTTCTTTTTGAAGTTCTTTTACTTTTTCTATTCTTTCATTTGGTTTAATTTCTTCAACATTGCTTATTTTTTCTCTTAATTCTTCATTTTCTTTTTTGTTTTTATGTTTATTAAACCAAAAATATGCAGATACTGACAAACTTATTATCAATACTAATATTAATAATCTTAATATTAATTTTTTTACATTTAATTTGTATATTTTTCCATGTTTTCTCTTTGACATATTTGTCTCCTATTCTGTATATGAATTACTTATATAAAATATCATAAATCGCGTGGTATTTCAATATTTTACTTATAAAAATGAGAGCAGAAATTTAATTTTCTGCCCTAATATATTTTTACCAATCATTATTTGTTATATTTTTTTACTGCTATTATTCCTGCTGCTGATACCATAGCCATAACTGATGAGATTAATGCTACATCTGTTACACCTGTTTTTGGTGTATTGTCTTTTTCTGTTGGTTTTGTTACTTTAGGTAATTCTTCGAATTTAACTTCTAACTCCATATCAGCTAATATTGCTTGGTTTAGTGTAACTTCTTTTTCTGTTTCTATATCAAATAAACCTACAAATTTATAACCTTCTTCTGGTGTCATTAATTCTTTTAATTTTTTTGCTTCATCTACTGTTAAACCACCTTTAGTTTCATCAGCTGTTAAATTTTTTCCTTTTTCCATAGTAAATTCATATCCATCAACTATTACCTTTATCATTCTTCCATCATCTGGTTCTTTTAATACAACATCTCTAGGATCTATGTTGATTATAACTGTTTTTGTATCATTTCCAATAGTAAATACAAATTTAGCTAATCTAAATGTTTCTGTTTGACCTGCTAGTTTATTTTCATTAAGAGATACCCAAACACTATATTCTGCTGGATTAGTATCAGGTGTGCCTTCTAGATTTGTATGAACTTTACCTTCATTATCTGTGTACTCTGTTTTTAGGTCTCCTTTTTGAATTGCTTCTGAAAAAGTAAGTTTAAATCCTACATCCCAACCATTTGCTACTCTGTCAACGCCTTCTTGACCTGTAGGATCACTTTTTGAGTGCCATTCAAGGTTATTAATATCAGTCTTTGTTAGTGTAATTGTATATTCGTTACCATTGTTTTGTATACTTCCTCCTGTTAGAGGCTCAACATTTGTTATTGTTACATCAGCTGCTCTTGCTGTGTTTGTTAGTATAAATAACATGCTTATTGCAAGTAAAAATATACTAATTATTAAGATTTTTTTCTTCATCTTAAAATTCCTCCTTTTTTAATATTTATTCATTTGTTTGCTAAATTATAATAATATATAAAATAAAATTTTATTTCGCAATGATTTTTATATTTTTGAATGTATCATAATTTACATAAGCGTTATTTTTAAAAATTAGAGCAGAAATTTAATTTTCTGCCCTAGCTATAATTATTTGTTATATTTTTTTACTGTTACTATTCCTAAAGCTGAAATCATTGCTACTACTGCTGAAATTAATGCTACATCTATTACACCTGTACCTGGTGTGTTGTCTTTTTCTTCTGCTTTTTCTGGTGCTTTTAATGCATTATATTGTTTTTGTAAATTTGCTATTTGTGCTTCTATTTCTTCTATTGTTGCATTTTGATTTCCTATTAATTTTTCTGCTTCTTCCAATCTTCCTTTTAATCCTTGTTTTTCTAATTCTTCTTTTAATTTATTTAATAATTCTTCTAGTTCTTGTAATTTGTTTAATACAGTTGTATCTACTCCTGTTTCTGTTACTTCGTATCCGTTTACTGTAGCTGTTGCTCCTTCTTCTGTTTTTACTGTTACTTTGTCTTCTAAATTATCTAAATCCATTTCTCCTTGCATTACTGTTACTATTGATCCTGTTTTAGCTATTTCTGCTACATCTTCTCCTGTTAATCCTACATAATATGTAGTAGTTCCTTTACCATCTGTTATAGAAACTTCTGTTTCTCCGCTTTTAACAAATTTTTTATTGAATGATTTGTTAAATGCTCCTCCTGTTATTTCAAAGTCTGTTATTGTTTCTTCAGAACTATTAGTCCATGAAAATACTGATGCTTTTTCATCATTTGATGCATTTATTTTTCCACCTTCTATTATTACTTTCGCTGTTCCATCATAACTTTCAGATTTATTATCAACAATTATTGCAACTCCACTAGGTAAATCTCCAATTCCTGCATCTCCTACTTGGATATCTGATCCATCACCAGTAGCTGTTACTGTACCACCTTTTATATCTACTGTACCTCTACGAGCTACTATTCCTATTTTTCCTGTAATGTCTCCTTCTGTTATTGTTAATGTTCCTGGATTTGGTTGATATATTGCAGCCTCATCACTACTTGTAATAGTTCCACCACTTATTGTTACTGTATAGCTATTTCCAGCTTTACCATTTCCAGCTATAGCAAAACTTTTACCTGTAATTTTTCCAGATTTTACTTCCAAAGAAGGTTTGCTACCAAATAAAGCAATACCAGTTTGATAAGTACTGTTTACTGTTGCGCCATCAACTATTAATTTAGCATTGTCACTCTCGCCTTCAACTCCTACTTGTATAGCGCCATAATTTGAGTTTTCTTTTGAACCTGTAGTTTCACATGTTACGCCAGCTTCTAAAGTAAGTGTTCCACTTTTTACTAATATAGCAGGTAACTCTGCAGTATGTTTAATAGAGCTTGCTGTACCATTGCTGTTTTTTATTGTTACTGTGCTTCCATTTTCTATACGAAAAGCTGCATTTGTTTTTAAAGCTGATTCAATACTATGTCCATTCATTTCAATTGTAACAGATTCACCTGTGTTAATAATAACAAATCCAGAACCTTCTTGATTTCCTGTAGTTGAGTTTCCGTTTTCTTCAATTTTTATGTCTCGTAATAATGTTATTACAGCATTATTTTTTGCTTTGTCTGATGCCAATGCTTCATATAAAGTATCATATTTTTGATCCTCTATTTGTGCTGCTTCATTGGCTGCCTTTGCTGTGTTTGTTAGTATAAATAACATGCTTATTGCAAGTAATAATATACTAACTGCTAAGATTTTTTTCTTCATCTTAAAATTCCCCTTTCAAATTAGTTTAGTTTAAACTATTTAATCTTTAGTTTACAAAGTCATATTACTACATTAAAATTTCATTTGCAAGTGTTTTTTACATTTTTTTTATTTTTCCTTAATTTTTATTTTAAAATCCACTTTTTTTAAGAGTGGATTTTAGTTTTGTATGAAAAAATGTTAAAATAGTAG
>CANRGU010000124.1 GCA_947630255.1 uncultured Clostridia bacterium
CTAATGTTACTGCTTTTTTATCCAAAGTTATACTTTTTGCATTTTCGTCTTCTTTGATTTTTGAATTTTCATCATCTACGATTCCATCTTCTCCTACAAAAAAAGTATTACCATGTGGACTTACACATTCTCCGCTTTCTTTATCTACTTTCCATCCTTCTGATAACTTTTCTTCTAACTTTCCTAAATCTACTTTTCCGCCTTCTTTATTTGCTTCTATTATTGCCTTTTCTTGTAGTTCTTCTTTATCCATTATTTTTTGTGTTTCTGATGATGCTGTTTTCGTATTTGATATTATTCCACCGTTTAATGCTATCCTTACTGTTATTGATATTAATATTAGCATTACTATTATTGTGATTATTAGAGCTATTAATGTTATGCCTCTGTGATTCAAATTTTCTTGTTTCATCTGTTCCTCATTCTCCTTCTTCTGTTTTTTCTTCTTTTGGACGGACTAGTTTTAGTCTTTTTTCTTTTTTAATTATAAATTTTAGGTATTCTCTTTGGCAATGATTATGACCAATTTATCTATTTACTAATTTACATAGTTTTTATTTTTAAAACTCTGTTGTTTATAGAAAAATCTTAAATGAAAGATAAGATCCTATTGTTCAATAAAATAAAAAAGCAACAATGAATTATAATTTGAAATTATATTCATTGTTGTTCTTTATTTTTATTTATACACTTTAGAATTCTACCGTAAGAAAAACTCATCACTTATGAACGAGACGACGCAAACTCGGACTTATTTCCAGATGGCCGGTGGACCGAATTCGGCGACGTAGTGAGTTGAATCAATTATAAGGTCAGAACCGCTTAACATTCTCCCAAGAAGGCTCGATCGTGGTCCCAGTCATAGTGCACACCACTTTTTTTCCAGAAAATCGGACAAGACCACTAAACTCTTCTGGTTCAGAAACTATCTCAAGACCTAAAGCAATTGCTTGGGGATCCTCTTCAACAAATTGCTTCCATGTTGTTCCTTCCTTACAAGTATATTTTACATCTTCTATATAAAATGTGATAGTATTATTATTTTCTGTTGAAGTTGTTCCACTGTATATTTCTGTTAAAGGTATATTTGAATAATTTCCATATTCTTCTTTTAATGTTAATTTTACTTCTTGTAACTCCTCATCTGTCATGCTTGATATATCTGGCACTTCTTCGAAATATCGGTCTAATATTTCCTTTAATTGGCTTTTACTTATTTTTTCTCCTTCATTTTCTGCTTGTTTTGCTCCTGCATCTGTACTTACCATATCTTTTACCATACCTATCCTTGTTCCTCTTCTTGCTTCTTGTGTTTTGCCTATCAAACCTCCGTTTAATGCTATTCTTACTGTTACTGCTACTAATATTAGCATTACTATTATTGTTATTATTAGCGCTATTAAAGTTATTCCTCTGGCATCTACTTTTTTGCACATTTTTGTTTTTTCTTTCATACGTGTTTTCCTCTCTTTCATTGGTTTTAATCAAATAAATCTTCTATTGCTTCATATATAATATATATGTTGAACAATATATTTTTATGTCGATTATAATTTATACAGTTATGATATATCAACTTTTTTCTACTGTCAATATTTTTTAATAATCTTTTGTTATTAGATATTATTTTTTATTGTTTTTTATTTTTTTCTTAAAGTAAATTGCTATAATTACACTTATTGCAATAGTTATTAAAAAAATTAGAGGTGCTATATTTTTAGTTTTACTATTAGGTATAGATGTTTCACTGCTTTGTTCTTCTTGCAAAATTGCTGTTAGCCTTTCGGCTTGAACTTTTTCTTCTTCTTTATTTTTTTGTTCTTCTTCTGCATTTCTTCTATGCACTAATATCTCATATTTTTTGTGTGTTGTTCCATTTTCGGCAGTTACATCTATTTCAATTTTATTATTACCTATTTGCATTTCTCCGCTTCCACTAACCCTCACTTTCGCATTTTCTCTTTGCGGAATTGCAAGTACATCAATTTTGTCTACTTCATTTGGTATTTCTAACTTATATTGAGTAATATTATTGTCAAATTCTGGCTCTAAGCTTGCCTCTCTTACTGCAAGAGTTTCTAAATTTGCATTTGCAGTTTCTAAATTACTTGTTTTTGTTAAATTGATTTTATATGATGAAGTTTTTGTTCTATCTTGCGATTCTACTTTTATTTCAATTACATTTTCTCCTATTTTTAAATTGTTATTTCCTGTAATTGTAACTGTTGCATCTGGATTTTCTGGAACTGCTGTAATATCTAATTTTTCTATTTTGTCGTTTGTAACAAAATAGTATTCTTTTATATCTTTGTTAAATTCTGGGCTAATGCCTTCATGGTTTAATCTTAATATACTTAAATTTGTATTGTCTGGAGTTATATTTTGTGTACTTATTTCTACTGCTTTGTTCTCATCCCTTCCGATTTTTAATTCTAAACTGCTAGTATCTATATTTACTTTATCTCCATTTGAATTATAGAATTCTCCTATAACAGCAATATTTGCTATTCCATTTTCTAATGCTTTAAATTTAAAATTCTCTATACTTAATTTTTCTACATTTTCTCCTTTTTCGCTTATCCAAGTGTATAAAATTCTGTTACTTGCATTATTTGAATTTTCTGGACCACTTATATATTCTAATTTTGTATTATCTGAATAAATTTCTAAAGTGAGTGCTGCAATTTCAGTATTATCAATATTTATACTTATATTGATTTCTTCATCTTTTTCAATTACTGATTTATCTGATATTATTTGCATATTAGCTTTTGCAAAACTCATATTGCAGATGATTAATATCAAAATAAATAATATAAAAAATGTTATAAATTTTTTCATAAAATTTGTTTTTTACACTCCTTTATTGTTCTATTAGTTGTAACTCTAAGATATGTCTTTGGATGATAAGTAAATCCAAAGATGATGGATTTTTTCCATTTCTATTAATGTTTCCTGCTTTTAATGCAGGACCATTTAATATTTCTATTTCTAATATATGCCTTTGCAAAACTAATAAGTCTACACTGTTTATTTTTCCGTCACCGTTTACGTCTCCATATATAATAATTTCATATTCCATTTTTATTGCTCCATTTTCATCTATTATTTTGATTATAGAGCCTGTTCCTATACTTTTTTCATCTGATAATAGTTCTCCTTTGTCATTATATATTTCTATTCTATATTTTGTTGTAATTAATTCTTTAGCCCTTTTTACACTAATATCGTTAATATCCCAACCTGTTACTTCATTTAAATTTACTTTTAAACTTTTATCAAAGATTATTTCATCTTCTGTAAGTTTTGGAAGAACTTCTACTTCTATTTGCTTTGTAATATTTGACTCTTCTGTTTGTACTGTTATTTTAGTATTTCCTTGGTTTATTGCTGTTATTATTCCAGTTTCATTTACGTCTGCAATATTTTTATCCTCCGGAGAAAATATAACTTTTTTATTACTTGCATCATCTGGAAGAACTACTGGTTTTGTTTCAAATTTATCTCCAACTTGAATAACTAATTTTTCTTTATCTAACACTAAATCTGTTACTTTACTATAAACTTGTATTTTTATTTCTGAAGAAACATCGTTTAATTTAGATTTTACTTTTATGCTTGTTTCTCCTCCTTTTAGTGCTAATATATTTCCTGAGCTATCTACTGTTGCTACACTTGTATTGCTAGATATAAATTCTATTGGCAAATTTTTTGCTTCTTCTGGTAATATTTCTACATTTAGTTTTTTGCTTTCTCCTTTATTTATTACATTATTATCTATTG
>CANRGU010000125.1 GCA_947630255.1 uncultured Clostridia bacterium
GGAATAACAATGAATAAAATAACGTTAACGGATACAAAACTTTCATTAAGATTTAGTTCAGGAGATTATAGAAATTTGATAAGTGAAGGAAAAGATATGCCAGCAGAAGAATTTACATCTAAGACTAAAGAAATGCTAAGTATTACAGATGGAGAAGGAAATGAATATAAAGAACTTAGTGGAGGTACAAGAGGGGAAAATGAATATAAAATGGTATTAGAAGCAAATAAAAATGATTTAGATAAGAAACTATACATCAATTACAAAATAGGAGATGAGCAATATAAAGTTGAACTAATAAAGGATGAATAAATATTGTTTAGTAAAAAGGTGTAAAGGGCAAATAATTTAATTAAAAATTATTTGCCCTTAATATTGTAAACTATAAGTTGAACTGTTTTTTATATTTAATTTTTTAGCGACTTATTTCTACTCTTATATACATTTGCTTGATTTTTGCAATTAAAAGTGTCATATTCTGCTTTTGGATTTTTTGCAATAAATACTTTGCCACAATGTTTGCAAATTTTTAGATATTTCTTTTCTTGTATTGCATATAATTTAAAATTTTCATCTATATATTCTTTTAAACTCTTAATATGTATTATTAACCCATTATAAGTTAAATTTATTCGTGTATGATTTGATTCGACTTTTTCAATATTATCCCAAATGATAGAGTCCTCTTTTTTTAATTCTTTTAAACAATTATATAAATATTTTGCATAATTCACTATCATATCTAATTGTTCATAATATTTAATATTTTTATAAATTAATTCATCTATTTCAGGAGATATGAATTTCTCCATACTTTGTTGATGTAGCAAATCATTTATTTTTCCTATTAATTCTTTTATTTCTTCCTTAGTGCAAGTAGGAAAGAATAAGCTAAAATAATCTACAACTTTCATTAGACTTAAACAGTCACTGTTATTTATATAATTAAATTCTTTTAACAAAACTTCCCTTCCAAAAGTGAAATATCTATTTACAGGAAAATCATAAACAAAACCTAGAAGTCCATATTTATTTATGTATTCTAGTACATAGTTGTCTGCTTCTTTAGGTTGTTTTAAAAGTAATTTACCTAGATTAATAAAATCAAGTAAAGGTTCATCTGTATTTTCATAATTTTCAAAATCCAATATAGAACTGGAGCTATTTTCTTTAGGTGTTACATATTTTGTTTTGTTTATAATTTTTATTTCATATTTATCAAATCTGCATAAACACTGTTTATTAAAGCCATATTCAAATTCAAATTTCATTTTTCTCTCCTTATTTTAAAAAAATTTACTGTAACCTATTGACAAAATAATATATTACTGATACAATGTCATTGTAATACGTTATTGAAATAAAATATTACAATACGATATTTAATTTTAATACTTTATATATAATAATATATTACAACAATAAATACAATTTGTCAATATAAAGATAATTGAAAATGCTATTAGTGTGTCTAAAATCATTAAACAAAAAGTCAACTAAGAAAGGAGGGAAATAGTAATATGACAAACAAGGAAATGATTTTGTTTCTGTTTTACAATCAGCATTTAAAACAAAATGAAATAGCAAAAAGAACTGGAGCAACAAAGCAATATGTTTCAAAAATTGTAAAACAAGATAGCAGAAATATTGAAGAAAAAGAAAGTCGTAAACAAAGTAATAAAGAAAAACGAAAAGAGTATTTAAAGCAATATTTCTCATCTTATAAAAGCAAGAAAGATAACTCATATGAGCAAATGCTTGCACAACATCGAAAAGATATCTTAGAATTATCATATGATAGGAATTTTAAATAAGATATCAAAAAAAGAGTACATTGAAAATTGAAGAATGGTGGTGATGATATGGAGAATGTAAAAGAAGATTATTTTATGATGTTTACTGCATACCCAGATGTTGTAAATGTTTCTCAATTAAAAGATATGTTAGGAATTGGAATAACTCTTGCATATAGACTTGTAAAAAATAAAACAATTCCAGCATTAAAAGTAGGCAGAGAATATAAAATACCAAAAAAAAATATAATAATGTATTTAACAAATCAATACTAAAGAATGGATTTTTATACTAGTTAATGATATTATAGCTTTAATATCAATAGTAGGTTAAATACAGTCTGTTATAAAAAAGAAAGGAGTTAAATATGGTAACAGTAAGCCTACAAGAAAAAAATGGCATATATCAAGCTGTAATTAATTATAAAGATGGTGATGGAAAAAGGAAACAAAAGTGGATTTCGACAAAATTAAAAGTTAGAGGAAATAAGAAACAAGCACAAGCGAAAGCAGAAGAATTAAGACTAGAATTTGAAAATCAGTTAAATGCTAAAGAACTAAAAGATAATCATATAGAAAAATCGAAAATTTTATTTATAGACTTTCTAAAGAATTGGGTGGAAATACAAAGACAGTATATATCTCCAGCAACTTATACATCTTATTCACAGATAATAAATGATAGAATAACCAAATACTTTACTGCAAATCCTATAAAATTAGTAGATATAAAAGCAATGGATATCCAAGAATACTATGATTATTTATCTATGGATGGGTTATGTGCTAATTCCGTTATTCATCATCACGCTATTATTAGGAAAGCATTAGATTATGCATTTCAAAAAGAGATTATACCGAATAATCCAGCAGATAAAGTAAAAAGACCGAAGAAAGGACAATATATTAGTGAGTTTTATAATGAGGAAGAACTAAAAGAATTATTTGAAAAGTCAAAAAATGACCCTATGCATTTAATGATTTTGATAACTGCATACTATGGATTAAGGAGAAGTGAAGTTTTAGGATTAAAATGGGATGCTTTTGATTTTAATAATAAAACGATTACCATTAAGCATACAGTTGTTATTGCAAAGATTAACGGTAAAAGACAAATTATTTCAAATGATAGAACAAAAAACAAATCAAGTTACAGAACACTTCCATTAGTTGAAGAAATAGCAGATAAACTATTGGCTTTTAAAGAACAACAAGAATATTTTAAAAAAGCTTTTGGAAATTCATATTGCAAACAATATAAAGATTATGTGTTCGTTAAGCAAGATGGAAAGCTGGTAAGACCTGATTATGTTTCAGAACATTTTAAAATATTATTAAAGAAATTAGGTTTAAAGCATATACGTTTTCACGATCTAAGACATTCGTGTGCTAGTTTATTACTTGCTAAAGGTATCCCTATGAAAGCTATACAAGAATGGTTGGGACATTCTAACTTTTCAACAACAGCAAATATATATGCTCATTTAGATAGTAATTCAAAAAAGCTTTCAGCACAAGCTATAACAAGTGCTTTGAGAAATGAAAAAGAAATTGAAGAATGAGCCCCTCAATTTCAAAAGAAAATTAGATGTATAAATCTAATTTGGTGCAGGTAGTGGGAATCGAACCCACACGCCATTACTGACAATGGTTTTTGAGACCATCCTGTCTACCAGTTCCAGCATACCTGCATATTTAATTTTATAAAAAAATATTTGGTTAGATTTTGGTTAGATGTTTAATAAAAAATAAAGTCTACCAAAATCTAAACTAATATATTTATCAATGGTTTTAGAGAATGACAATAAAAAAATCCATTTAGATTTTGAGTCGTGTGCGTCTACCAATTCCGCCACATCGGCATAAGTATTAAATTTTAAATACATGAATTATAATAACATAAAAAATTAAAAATGTCCATAGCTATAAT
>CANRGU010000126.1 GCA_947630255.1 uncultured Clostridia bacterium
CCACTTCGTTTTAATGACGTTGATGTAATTCATAGAAACGAAAAATCAGGACAATTAAATGGATTATTTAGAGTTAGAATGTTTAGACAAGACGACTCACATAACTATGTAACAGAAGAACAAATTGGTAGCGAAATAAAAGACATAGTTGAAATTGCAGACAAATTATACAAAGTATTTGGACTAGAATATAAACTTAGTTTATCTACAAGACCAGATGATTTCATGGGAGAAATAGAAACATGGAATAGAGCAGAAGCTGATTTAAAGAAAGTCCTAACAGAAATATGTGGTGGAGAAGATAAATTTGCAATAAACGAAGGAGACGGAGCATTCTACGGACCAAAAATTGATATAACAATGAAAGACTGTTTAGGAAGAGAGTGGCAAATGGGAACAGTTCAACTAGATTTCCAATTACCACAAAGATTTGACTTGTATTATATAGATAAAAATGGAAACAAAAAAACACCTATAATGATACATAGAGCAATTTTTGGATCATTTGATAGATTTATAGGAATAATTACCGAACACTTTGCAGGAGCATTTCCAACATGGCTTGCACCAGTACAAGTAAAAATCTTACCTATTGCAGATTCTCACAAAGAATATGCAAATAAGCTAAAAGAGCAATTAGAAAAAGTAGATATTCGTGTAGAATTAGATGAAAGAGAAGAAAAAATAGGATATAAAATAAGAGAAGCCCAGCTTCAAAAAATACCATATATGTTAATAATAGGAGATAAAGAAGTAGAAGCAAATGCAGTAGGTGTAAGATCAAGAAAAGACGGAGACATTGGACAAATGAGCACACAAGACTTTATAAACAAAATAAAAGAAGAAGAAAGAACTTTTGCAAAATAGTGGCAAAAAGTGGCAAAAAAGGGGACAGACCCCTTTTTTGCCGATTCCTTTTTCGCTGATTCCTTTTTTCGCAAGCCCATTTTCACCAAGTTCTGTTAAAAATTAAAAATTTAATTGTAGAAATTAAAACAATATGATATACTTTGCTTAAACAAAAGACTTTATTGAGAGGAGAATTTAATTTTGAATACCAATGATAACATTATTGATAAATTTAAATATATTGGTTTAGATTTAAATAACATACCTAAAAAGATTAAAGAATTTGAGCAATTAGATTATAGACCTTCAAAATATAATGATGAGCATACATATAAAGTATATAAATATGTAAATGTAGATGATATTCAAATATTACTTACTCCAACAAATAGATTATCAGATATTTCGGAAAAATATCGGAAAAGCGGTTCCTCTTTACGAATATCTAGTGCCAGATTCTAAAGAAAATATTGAAAGACACACAAAATTTTTGTCTATGGTATCTAAAATAAACATAGATGAGATTGAAGAAATAGAAAATGAGCAAAAATTGCTAAACAAAAATATTCCTTTTAAAGTCAAATATCAAAGAGATTATTTATGGCAAATATATTATTCTGAATATACTAATAAATATTTTATGCTTGTTACAACAGAAGATTTAGATTATTCTGCATTCTTTTATTTACTAAGAAAACAATTGCAAAATGTAAAAAAGAGAAAAAAGGAAAGAATATTTGTACCTATTAGTTATACTGATTATAGTAGAGAATATTTGACTAGAGACGAATTTGCAGATATAGAAAATTATTTATGGCTTTTTACAAAAGAGTGGCCATTAGTATACGAAGTATATAATAAAGAGGATAGTTTAAGTATTCAAATAATAGGTAAAACATACATTTATGATGATATTAAAAGTGATTATAAAATAGAATTATCAAACAAAGAGGATGCGAATAAATTTTATAAATTATTAAAAGCCTTATTCATAATACAAACTGAAGTACCTCATCATTATAATATTAAATTATGTATTACAGATAAAGGTGGTTTAGAATTTAAATTAAATGACAAGAAAGTTATATATGAAATTCTATCAAGTTTGGTTAAAACGGAATATATAAAGGCAGAAGAAATGAAAATTAATGTACTAGATGAAAAGGCTAAAAAAGAAAAAGAATTAGACAGGCTACAAAAAAAATCTAGTAAGTTAGAAAAAGATTATTTGGAAAAAGAAAAACAAATAACTACATTTTTAGAGTGCAAAAGAACATTCTTTGGAAGAGTTAAATACTTTTTTAAATATAAAAAAGTTAA
The DNA here is from genome assembly GCA_947630255.1 of uncultured Clostridia bacterium. Taxonomy (GTDB): domain Bacteria; phylum Bacillota; class Clostridia; order TANB77; family CAG-508; genus CAG-452. The sequence continues at coordinate 2,170 of CANRGU010000126.1, forward strand.
TTTAGTAGAAGAAACAGTTAGTAAAGAAAAAGAGCAAGATGTTAAATTAATAAGAGTAAATAAATATGCAGAAGTTAAAAGCAATTATACTTTAGATGAACTTATAGACTTATATAAACAAATAGATAAAGAAGAAATAAAAGTAACAAACTTAAAATTAGATATAGAAGCAATTAAGCAAAAAATAAAAAATTTAGAGTTAAAAGTAAAAAATGCGATGCTTTATATAGAAGAAATAGACAAACATAAAAAAAGTATATTTGAATTTTGGAGATTTACAAACAAGGATAAAGCATCAGAACTACCTGCTGGAAATATAGTAGAAAAACAACAAGAAAAAATACAAAAAGTTTTTAATTATGCCTTTGATTTTGATGACTTTTCCATAAAGCTAGACAATATACAAAGAGAGCTTTTAACTAAAGATGAATTAGATAGTATCTATTTATCAACAACATTTATATTATCAGATATTAATAAAGTTTTAAATGGCGAAAAAATCACAGAAAAAGACATTAAAGATATAAAAGAAAAAGCAAAAGAATCGAATGTTTTATTAGAAAAAGAAAATTTTGATATATTTGGTGGTATGGCATACGATAACAAAATAAAAGTTTTAGCAAATAAAAAACATAGAGAAGTTGAAAGAGAAGTATTTAGAATTTTGGATATAAACCAAAAAACAACAGTAAAAGAGTATACAGTACTAATAAAAAAGGTTATTGAAAATTTAAAATCTGCTTTTAATAAAATAAAACTATCTTTGGATTTATCGGTATATAGAGCAGATACAGAAGAATTAAATACAAATAATTTTACTGTATGTAATTTTGAAGGAAAAAATGCTATATCAACAATAATAGGAAACGATATAGATACAATAAATCTTTATAAAATAAATCTAAAAGAAAATACTCCGATATTAGCATTTACAAATATAGTATATTTTGAAAATAATAATCAAACATTGCCTCTTGGAATGAATGTTACAGAAGGAATTTTACTAAATAATAAAGTAATGAAATTAGAATTAAAAGCAAAACAAGGAATAAAAATGGTAACATATAAAAATCCAGAAGATGAATTATCCGATATAGAAATAAAAACAATTAATGTAGAAGAATACGAAATAATGGAAATTTTCACTTAAGGAAAATTTCCATTTATTTACTTGTAAAAAATGAAGATATATTGTATAATACAAAATACATGCCGATGTGGCGGAACTGGCAGACGCACTAGACTCAAAATCTAGCGGGAAACCATGTGGGTTCGAGTCCCACCATCGGTACCATATGATTTATCAATAATAAAAATCGTGTAATATGCTTATATAGCTACTTACACGATTTTTTGCTTTATCCAAATTTTTACAAAAAAATAATTAACAAAAAGACAAAAAGTACTTGACCTTCACAAACAATTGTTTTATAATAGTGCCATAA
>CANRGU010000127.1 GCA_947630255.1 uncultured Clostridia bacterium
GTACATGGTTGCTAATTCAGAAGGTGATTATGGAAAAGCGGGAGCTGAACAGAGGTTGGAAGTTCAAAATACTGAAACAGAAGAGAAGGACACTACACTTCCAGAGAAAAAAGAGCTTGGAGCTAAAAAGTATGAAGTAACAGCTGAGCGAAAAAACAGTATTCTAGGTAAAGAGGAAGCAGATGAAAAAATCACTGGATTAGAAGGGCAAGAAGAAAAGATTTCAGAGGAAGAGCCAGACGTACAGTTATTTGAAATAGTATTGGAAAAAACTATGACTTACAGAGCAGAGGAAAAAGCTGAAACTTCAAAGGAGGAGCTAAAAGTAGAAGAGCCTGCAATGGCAGAGGAAAAAGCTGAAGCATCAAAGGAAGAGCTAAAAGCTGAAGAGCCTGCAATAGCAGAGGAAAAAGTTGAAACTTCAAAGGAAGAGCTAAAAGCTGAAGAGCCTGCAATGGCAGAGGAAAAAGCTGAAGCATCAAAGGAGGAGCTAAAAGCTGAAGAACCTGCAATGGCAGAGGAAAAAGTTGAAACTTCAAAGGAAGAGCTAAAAGCTGAAGAGCCTGCAATAGCAGAGGAAAAAGTTGAAGCATCAAAGGAAGAGCTAAAGGAAGAGCCAAAGATGGCAGAAGAAAAGGTTGAAACCATTGAAGAGGAGCTAAAAGAAGGGCCAAAAATGGCAGAAGAAAAGGTTGAAATCATTGAAGAAGAGCAAAAGGAAGAGCCAAAAACAGCAGAGCAAGAAACCGAGACTTTTGAAGAGAATCAAAAGGTAGAAGCACCTGAAATAGTAGATCAAGAAGCTGAAGAGATAGAATTTGATACTGCAATTTTAGAAGAAAAGGAGCAGGAGATTCAAATAAGCGTGGAACAATTAAATACAGAAAAAGCTGATGAAGGTGCCGTTGAAAGTAAAAAGATTGTAAAGTATGATGGAGATTTAACTAAAATAATTAGTAATGAAGGAAAGAAACTTACAATAGAATATTTAGGACCACACTGGGTAGTAAATTTTGCTATATTCAAATGTGACACTACTAAATGTGTTGGATTTGAAGGTGATGCTAAATCTCGTATCATAGAGGGTAGAAGAGGTGGATGTACAGTAGATATGTTAGCTCCTGAAGCTCTTGATGGATATGAATTTGCTGGATGGGTAAAGAGCGAAGAAGAAGTAGGAAAATACAAATCTAAAGTTGATGTTTATACAGCAGTTTATAAAGAAGTAGATAATAGTAAAAAAACTAACTTGTTAACTACAAAAGAATATGTTAAAAAACAAGAGGTTTCACAATCTAATATTGAAGAAAAAAAGGTTGAGGAATCTGATGCTGAAGAAAAAGAAGTTGCAGAATCTAGTTCTCATCAGCACGTTAAACAATCATATGAGCACTGGACTAGAATGACCTCAGCTAGTGAAAATAGAGAGATTACTGTACACTACGAAGGATGCCATTGCTACGTAAGTTTTGCAAAATTTACGTGTGATACGACTATGTGTGATGGATTTGGTAATAATGGAGATTCACAAATGATTGGTAGAAGAGGAGGTTGTGAAGTAACTGTAAAAGCTCCTGAAGCAAAAGAAGGCTATAAATTTAAAGGTTGGAAACAAGGTGCTTCAGAAGGTAGTAATGTTGATACCTACGAAGCAGTTTATGAAAAAATATAATAAATTTAGTGGAGTATAGTAAAATAAAATGAAAGAAGATATTTTTTGAAGAGCCCCCCGTTTAGATGATAGTAAAAAACTATGTTATATAATCTAAACGGAGGTTTTTTTTTGTTTAATAAAATATTTTTTTGCATCATAATAATTGACAAATAAATTTCGTTAATGGATAATATATCTAGAAAATTTACATTAGAATAAAAATGTCAATTTACAAAGGAGGAAATATAAGAAATATGTACGTTTTTAACAAAATAACTGTTATTCCACAACTACCAGAGCGAATTAGAGGATTGTCTACAATAGCAAATAATTTGTGGTGGTCATGGAATACAGAATTTCTGAAATTATTCAAAACAATAGACATAGATTTATGGGAGAAAGTAGATAAAAATCCAACAAAATTCTTAAATTTGGTATCACAAGAAAAATTAGATTCAATAATAAAAAATAAATCCTTCCTGACTGAGTACGATGAAATATATAATAACTTCAAAAATTACATGGAAAGTAAATCAACATGGTTTACAAGTAAGTATCCAGAAAATAAAAGTAATTTAATAGCATATTTTTCTGCAGAATATGGATTGGATGAAATACTTCCAATATATTCTGGTGGTCTTGGAATTCTATCCGGAGACCATTTAAAGTCGGCAAGCGACTTAGGAATTCCGTTGGTAGCTGTGGGGCTTTTATATAAAAATGGTTACTTTCATCAAGAAATAGATGAACATGGTATCCAAAAGGATCATTACACAAAACTAGATATTGGAACATTGCCAATACTACCTGTGAAAGATAAAAATGGTAAAGATATGTGTGTAGACATAGACTTACCGAAAGCTACGTTATATCTAAAAGTATGGAGTATAAATGTAGGTAGGTGCAAGTTATATTTATTAGATTCGGACATAGATAAAAACATTGATGAATACAAAGATATAACATTATATTTATACGGTGGAAATCAAGAAAATAGAATAAGACAAGAAATAGTTTTAGGTATGGCTCGGCACGAAGTTACTAAAAAAATTGAATTTAAATCCAACTATATACCATATGAATGAGGGACATTCATCTTTTTTGACGTTGGAGCTTATAAAATCAACAATGGAGGAGAGGAAGGTTTCTTTCAACATTGCAAAGGATATTGTTTCATCTATGACTGTATTTACAACCCATACACCAGTTCCAGCTGGAAATGACATATTTCCACTAGAGCTAGTAGAAACATATTTTAACGGTATGTGGGATAAGTTTGGGATTTCAAAAGAGGATTTTTTGAAACTTGGAATGGAACCTAAGGCAGTGGTAGAAAACAGTGGATTTAATATGGGAATTCTGGCACTAAAGATTGCAGGAAAAAAGAATGGTGTTAGTAAATTACATAGAGAAGTTTCTAGTGAATTATTTTCTGCAGTGTGGCCAGATATTATATCAAATGAGTCACCAATTACATATGTTACAAATGGTATACACACGTGTACATGGCTTGCCCCAAACCTTAAGAGAATATATAACAAATATTTAGTACCCTTCTGGCAAGATTCTATACATGAAAATAATGTATGGGGTAATATTAGAAATATAAGAGAATACCACAAATAGATTAAGGAGAAGCGGATATTCATATGAGCAAATAAATAAAATAACAGGCAATTTGAATCCTAATGCACTAACAATAGGCTTTGCAAGGAGATTTGCAACATATAAAAGAGCTACATTAATTTTCAGGGATATAGAGCGTATAACGCAAATATTAAATAACGAAAATCATCCTGTACAATTAATATTTGCTGGAAAGGCACATCCAAATGATAAAGAAGGACAAGATTTAATTAAGT
>CANRGU010000128.1 GCA_947630255.1 uncultured Clostridia bacterium
TTACTTTGCATACCCTTCTTTTCTTCTTTATAGCCTGCAAGTTTTTTCTCTGGATGTAATGTTTTTTCTTTATCTATTCCTCCATGTTCCATTACTATTTGAGAAAGTATTTCAGCTGGAACAAAAGGATAAATTGATTCTAATAATTCTTCGTCACTTTCTACTGGAGTTTCTTCATATCCTCTCAATTGTTCTATTACTTCACTTGGATATCCTACTTCGTAAGATTCGTATGAGTCTAATCCGCTTCTTCTTGGCTCACAATAATGGAATGATGATGCTTGAACACTCATTGATACTCCGTCTCCCATAACTATTTTAGGTCTTTTAAAACCATTTTTAGTTTCAGATATAAATTGTTCAAATGAATATCCTGTATATTGCTCAATTGCTTTTTTTGTGGCTTCATCAATTTTATCAGTACCCTCTAATTTTTCGAAAACTCCTCCTAAATCGTCTATAATTATTTCTCTATCTTCAGTATCTAAACTATTGTATGTATTGCAGTATTCTAATAATGGCTCCATTTCTCTTAAAATATCCAACACTCTTTTTTGCCTTTCTGGTGTTAGTTCTTTTATTATTTGTTCTTTTTCTTCTTTTGAAATATTACCTAAAACATATCTTTTTATTTCATTTTCTTCTACTTCTTGCATACTTTTAGCTGGTATTCCTATATATCCATTATCAGTTGGTTTAAAGTAACCATCACATATTGTATAATTTTTTTCTCCGTCTTTTATATGTTGTTCAACACTTTCTTCTGAAATTGAAAGTTTTATTTTTCCATCTTCATCATATTCAAAATATTTTGCTCCCATTAAATCATCTACATAAAGTCCAACTGTCTTTTTTCCATTTTCATCATACTTATATACTATTGATCCAGAATCTATATCATCATATTCACTAAGTCCTTCATCATTAACCTTCATTTGTCCTCTTTTCATGCTTACTATGTCTCCATTTTCATTAAATCTCCTTATTTGCCTTACAATTGTTTGCCCACCTGTATAGTCTTCATATGGATAATAATATAAAATCTGTTTATTGCCTTGCTCATCAATTCCTTCCATTACAGTAACATCTTCTATATCTTCATTAAGATATAATATGTCAGCATTATAATTTCCAAATTCTTCATCTAATACATCTTCTAAATCCTTCTTTTTTACAGTATAAGTTTTACATTCTTTTAATCCTTCAAATGCTTTGTCATATTCTATAAATTCTTTTTCTAAATCTTCCATTTTTATTACAACTCCTTTAACTTATATTTTTTCTATATTCTAATAATTTTTCTTTTCTTATTTTATTTGATTTTCTTAAAGCTTTTATTTGTTCATGATATAGCTTGCATAATGCATTTATTTGTTCTTCTGTTAAATCTTTTTCTTCTACTTCACCTCTCTTAAACTGCTCTTGAAGTTTTAATAATTTTGTTTCTTCATTTTCTATTTTTTTAATATTTTCTCTAAATGAATTGTCTGAATCAATACTATTTATATTATCTACATTTTCTTCTACAATAGTTTGATTAACTTTTGATTTGTTAAATAGTTTTATAAAGAAATTTTTTATTTTGTATAAAAAACTATTTGTCTTTATAAGTCCTGTTTTATTATCTTTGCTGTTCATTTTTTACCCTCCACTTTGACTTAAAGAATTTCCTTCTTTTTTGGTTATTAATTCTTCTATACTTTTATTGTTTCTTAATTTTGCTATATATATGTTATATGTAGGTAATTTTGTCTTTAAAGGAATTTCTATAAATTTCCCATTATTTAATCCTTTTTTTATTTTTTCTTTTATACCCAAACCTATACCTAAATTATTATCTACAAGAAATTCTCTTATATTTAAATCATTTATCTCATAACTTGAATTTATATAAATATTATTTTTTATAAAGTACTTGTCTATTTTTTCTCTTTCTAAACTTTCTTTATTTGGCAATATAAAATTATATTTATTTTCTTTATATATGTTTATAGTTTTATTTTTTTCATAATATTCTTTTGATGTATATAAAATTTGTTCTAGTTCGTCTTGCACTATTACTTCTATATCTCTTTTTCTTATGTTATATGGAAAGTCAAACATGAGTAAATCAATTTCTTTATTTGATAATGCATCAAGTCCATTTTTTATATTGCTATTTTCTATCACACTAATAGATAATGAAGAATTGTGTATTAAAGTTTTTAGCATTGTATTGTATATATAAATATTATCAATTGCACTTGCTGTTTGAATTTTTAGTATTTGTTTTTCATTTTTATTGTCTACATATTCATTAAATTTATTTTCCACATTACTCATTATTTCCATACTGCTTTTTATATAATCAAATAGTTTTTCTCCATACTCTGTTAATTTAATTCCATTTGCCATTCTATAAAAAAGTTTACAATTTAATTGTTTTTCTAAATTATTTATTCTTTGCGTAATTGCAGGTTGTGATATATATAATTTTTTTGATGCTTCAGAAAAACTTTTATATTTTGCTACTGTATAAAAAATTTTGTATAATTCTAAATTTATATTCACAACTCTCACCTTATTTTAATTATAATTTATTATTTTTTTTATGCATAATTGTTTTTTCTTATACAATGTATAAGTTTTTACCTCCTTTCTTGTTGTTTGCATAATAATTTTACATTGTTTTGTTTTATTTGTAAAATTTTTATTTGTTATATATAATATAAGTATTACTTATATTGATTTAAGTTAAACAAAAGGGGACAGACCCCAAATTAGCCGATGGTTAATTTGGGGTCTGTCCCCTTTTGTTTTTCTACTATTATTTTTTATAAAATTGCTTAATATATTTCACAAATTGATATGTGCAGTTATTCATCAATTGTTTTTTTAATACGGCAAAACCCTCTTGCACACTTTCATTTTCTATTTCTTTTATTATTTCAACTTTATTTTCTAATAGCAAATCTTTTATATCTTCTACATTTGTGAAACCTATTCCTATATCATTTAATACAAAATTTTTCATTAATTCTATTGTAGTTATTTCGTAATTACTTTTTAAAATTTCTATATTGCTCTCTATGCAATATTTCTCTAATATTTTTCCCCTATTTGTTGATTTATTGGGCAATATTAATTGTTCTTTTTTTATATCTTTTATGTTTTTGATTTTATTCTTTTTTATGAATTCTTTTGTTCCAAAAAAACAATATCTTGCATTGTTTATTGGTATGAATTCAATATTTCTATATCTCTTTATATTTTCTGGCAAATTACAAACTAGAACATCTAATTCTCCATTTGAAAGTCTTTGCAATAAATTTTCTGTTGTTCCAGTATATGTATATATTTCAACATTAGGATATTTTTTCGTAAACTCTTTTATTACATGTACTAGTAAATTATTAATTAATGTATCCCATCCACCTATTCTTATTCTTCCTTTATCTAAATCAATATATCTTGAAAATACATTTTCTGCATTACTCATAGTTTCTATACTG
>CANRGU010000129.1 GCA_947630255.1 uncultured Clostridia bacterium
GATGTAATAGCACTTGGTACAGCACTTACAAATAAATATAATTTAAAAGATGAAAGAGTAGTTATTGTTGGTGAAAATACATATAATTGGTATGTATCATATATGGCAATGCTTTGCGGAGTAGGTATTGCAGTTCCTACAGATAAAGAATTACCAGCAAATGAAATGCAAAATGTAATAATGCGTTCAAAAGCATCAGCAGTTATATATTCTGGAAAGAAAAAAGAAGTAATTAAAAAAATACAAGATAATCTTCCAGAAGTAAAATATTTTATTCAAATGAATTCAGATGAAAAACTTGTTGGAAGAGAAGTTGGGTTTAATACAATTTTAAATGAAGGTAAAGAAATGATTGCCTCTGGAGATAATTCATTTATGAAAATACAAATTAATCCAGAAGACTTCAAAGTTTTAATATTTACATCTGGAACAACATCAAACGCAAAAGGAGTTATGATTTGCAATAGAAATCTTGCAGAAAATATTAATGCAGTAAGTCCATATGTTAAATTAACTAAGGCAGATAGATTATTCTCAGTATTACCTTTGCATCATACTTATGAATCTTCAATAGGATTCTTATTACCATTTGCAAACGGATGCTCAGTTGCAGTATGTCAAGGACTTAAATATATAGTTCCAAACTTAAAAGAAACCCAGCCAACAGCTATGCTTGCAGTGCCACTATTAATAGAAAGTTTATATAAGAAAATAAATGCAACAATTGAAAAAAGTGGTAAAACAGGTCTTGTAAATTCTATGATACATGTAACAAATGCGTTAAAAAGTGTCGGGGTAGATATAAAGAAAAAAGTATTCTCAGAAATTTATGACAATTTAGGTGGAAAACTAAGAATAATAGTATCAGCTGCAGCACCAATAGATGCAAAAATAGGTAAGTGGATACAAGACATAGGAATAAGCTTTTTACAAGGATATGGTTTAACAGAAACAGCTCCTATTGCAGCATTAACTCCAGAATTCGATCCAAAAGTAGGATCAGCAGGAAAAGCTGTTGTATGTGCAGAATTAAAAATAGATAATCCAAACGAAAATGGCGAAGGCGAAGTATTAATTAAAAGTGAAACCTTAATGATAGGATATTATGAAGATGAAGAAGCAACAAACGAAGCTATAAAAATAGATGAAAACGGAAATAGATGGTTTCACTCTGGAGATGTTGGATATTTAGATGAGGATGGCTTCTTATTTATAACAGGAAGAAGCAAAAACGTTATAGTAACACAAAATGGTAAAAATATATATCCAGAAGAAATAGAATTAATGCTTGGAAATATACCAGAAATAAAAGAATGTATGGTATATGGTAAAGAAATAGAAGGACAAAAAGAATTAGTAATTTCTGCTAAAGTAATACCAAATTATGAAGAAATAGAAGAAAAACATGGAAAAGATTTAACAGATGAACAAATTCACGACATTATATGGGAAAAAATCAAAGAAGTAAATCATAAATTAACTTCATATAAAGCAATAAAAAATTTAGAAATTAAAAAAGATGAATTTGTAAAAACAACAACAATGAAAATTAAAAGATATGCAGAAATTCAAAAAAATAAGTAAGAATGCACAAAACTAGAGAAAAAATAGGGCTTTAGAGTATTTAGTCTTTATCGTGTTCATAATGAAATATTACAATTGTGTTACAATTTATCAAAATGGACTTTTCTCTATTGACAGAATAGTTTAAATTGTATTAAAATAAGACTGTAAAAATTACAAATGTTTTAAGTCCTATTAGGCATTTTGTAGAAAAGAATATTACTTAGGACAAAGGAGGGGAGTTTACGATGCTTTTTTTTCACAAACCAGGCATAGTAAACGTAAAAATGATAATTACAGAAGAAAAAATTTTATCAAATATTGATAAAGTACAAAAAATGATAAATCCAAACAGCAAAAAGCAAATTATACAATTAGAAGATGATGCCTATTTTAAAGATTTAATTGATTCAATAAAAACATATTTAATAGAATATCCAAAAAAGAAAAATTTTCCAGCAAGTGTTTATAAAGCAGCATATGGATTAGTAGAATTTGCTACAAATCAATTTGAAGAGAATACAAAGCAAATAGAAAAATTAATTAGACAAAGAGAGCATAACATAGCAAAAGCTAATGAATTAAAAGAAGTATTTGAAGCCGTTCAGTCAAGCGATAAAGAGTGGAAGACTAGAGTAAAACAAATAAGCAATGTTATGTCAGAAGATATAATTGAAGCTTTAATAATAATAGGTAAATACAAAAACAAAAAACCAGAAGACTATGAAGATGCTGTAAAACTAGTAAAAGCTAGAATACAGAACCTTGAAGGAAACCTACATATTGAAATAGATATGGAAAGAATAGATGATAGATCAAAAGCATTAAGTTATATAGGAATAGAAATAGCAGAGGCATTAAAAGGTATACCTACACCAGTAGAAGAACCTGAAAAAGTTCAAAAGACTCAAAAAGTAGAGAAAGTAGAGAAGACAGAAGAGAAATCAACAGTCGGAGATACTTATATTGAAGAAACAAGATTTGAAGTTAAACCATCATTATGGGAAAGAATTAAAAAGAGTAAATTTGTAAGAACATTATCTTATGTATTTAAGATAAGAGTAGTGTTAGATGTTCCAGCACTTCCAGAAGGTAGAGGAGAAAACAACTAATATAAAGTATGTAGGGCAGGATATTAAACTGTCCTATTTTTTTAAAATCAGGGAGGATGTTTTATGAGCAAATATGATGAACAATACTTAGATTTAGTAGAAAGAATACTAACAAAAGGATATTATGATCAGAATCGAACAGGAATAGCAACATATAAATTGCCACACCAAATATTGCAATTTGATTTAGAAGAAGAATTTCCAATACTTACAACAAAATTTGTTGCATTTAAAGCAGCCGTTAAAGAATTATTATGGATATTTCAAAAACAGTCAAATAAAATAAGTGATTTACATGAGCAAAATGTTCACATCTGGGATGAGTGGGAAATGGAAGACGGAACAATAGGAACATCTTATGGTTGGGTTGTAAAAGAATTTAAGCAAGTAGATAAATTAATACATCAATTAAAAACAAATCCACAAGACAGAAGAATGGTAATAAATTTATGGCAGATACCATATTTAGACACAGGAGCATTATATCCATGCGTATTTAATAGTTGCTGGGATGTAACAGCAGGTAAACTAAATTGTATGCTTACAATAAGGTCAAATGATATACCATTGGGACATCCATTTAATGTTACACAATATGCAGTATTTGTACATTTACTAGCACAAGTTACAAATTTAAAACCAGGCTTACTTACAGTATGTATAAGTAATGCTCACATATATGAAAACCAAGTTGAAGGAATGAAAGAGCAATTATCAAGAAGGGATAAGGCTTATCCTGCACCAAAACTTTGGATAAATCCAGAGATAAAAGATTTTTATGATTTTAAACCAGAAGACATCGAGCTTATAGATTA
>CANRGU010000130.1 GCA_947630255.1 uncultured Clostridia bacterium
AAGGTATGATTGGATTATATAAAGCCATTAAAAGTTACGAAGATGTAAAACAGAATTCTTTTAAATCATTTGCTAATTTATGTATTGAAAGGCAATTAATTACTGCTATAAAAACCTCAAACAGAAAAAAACATATTCCGTTAAATTCATCTGTATCACTTAGTACGCCTGTATATGAAAATGATTCTGATGATATATCACTAATGGAGTTATTTAATTCTAAAATAGCAGAGGATCCATTAGATACAATAACTAAAAAAGAATATTATAAATTGGTTGGAAATAAAATAGATGAAAACTTAAGCGATTTTGAAAAGCAAGTATTAACTAGATATGCAGCTCGGAGATAGTTATGTAAAAATCGCAGAAAAACTAGACAGCCCAGTAAAATCTATTGATAATGCAATACAAAGAATAAGAAAAAAAGCAAGTAAAAATATAATGAATGAAGATTAAGACGAGGGACATACCTTAAGCTATGAGGAATAAGGGGTGTTCCTCCAATATTGTAAAATCCAAATGCTTCTATAGCTCAGTAGGTAGAGCACTTGCGTGGTAAGCAAGAGGTCGCCGGTTCAACTCCGGCTGGAAGCTCCACATATATAAAAAAGAGGGTATAAAAATGAAAATAGGAATAGTAGGACTTCCAAATGTAGGAAAAAGTACAATGTTTAACAGTATAACAAATGCAGGGGCAGAATGTGCGAATTATCCATTTTGCACAATTGAGCCGAATGTTGGAGTTGTACCTGTACCAGATGAAAGATTAGATGTTTTAACTAAAATGTATAATGCACAAAAAACAACACATGCAATAGTTGAATTTGTAGATATTGCAGGTTTAGTAAAAGGCGCAAGTAAAGGTGAAGGTTTAGGTAATAAATTCTTATCACATATAAGAGAAGTAGATGCAATTGCAGAAGTTGTAAGATGCTTTGAAAATCCTAATATTGTGCATGTTGACGGAAGCATAGATCCAATAAGAGATATAGAAACTATTAATTTAGAATTAATATTTGCAGATATAGAGACAGTAGATAAGAGATTAGATAAAGCTAAAAAAATGCTAAAAGCAGATAAAAAGTATCAAGTAGAAATAGATTGCTTAGAAAGAATAAAAAAACATTTAGAAGAAGAAAAACCAGTTAGAACACTTGAATTTAATGAAGACGAACAAGAAATTATAAAAGAGATAATGTTTCTTACAGCAAAACCAATTTTATACATATGTAATGTTTCAGAAGAACAATTAAGCAATGTAGAGAACGATGAAAATGTTTTAAAGGTAAAAGAATATGCAAAATCAGAAAATACAATAGCAATTCCACTATGTGCTAAAATAGAAGAAGAATTAACAGGACTTCGGTGAAAATGATAAAAAAGAAATGTTAGAAGCATTAGGACTTAAAGAATCAGGTTTAGACAAAGTAATAAAAGAAAGCTATTCTATATTAGGATTAATGTCCTTTTTAACAGCAGGAGAACCAGAAGTTAGAGCATGGACAATAAAAAAAGGAACAAAAGCTCCAGTGGCAGCAGGAAAAATACACTCAGATATACAAAGAGGATTCATAAAAGCAGAAGTTGTATCATATAATGATTTAATAAAGGAGGGTTCAATGGTTTCTGCAAGAGAAAAAGGTTTAGTTAGATCAGAAGGAAAAGAATACATTATGCAAGAAGGAGACATAGTTTTATTTAAATTTAATGTATAAATTGATAAATTTTCAAAAAAAGTATTGATTTTTTTTGAAAAATATTGTATAAATATAAAAGAATAATTTATAATAATAGTATAAAAGTAAAGAGGAGATAAGTAATATGTCAAAAAAGAAAGAATTAATAATATTTATAATTTCAATTGTAGCATTGGTTTTAGCTATTACAACAACTGTATTTGCAACAGATGGAGCACAAGATCTTAATAGTTTATTAGGAGATACAAATAATACATCAAATAACAATAGTTTTGAACAAATACCATCTACAACAAATAACACTAATACTAACACTAATACAACAAATACAAATACCAATACTAATAACAATGCAACAAATACTATACCATATACTGGAGTAGATTATTCAGTAATAGTTATTATAGCAATTTGTGGTGTATCAGCAGTTTATGCTTATAAAAAAATAAGAGATTATAATGTATAATATAATAAAATATTTTAAGATTTAAAGGCTATTTTAACAAATAGCCTTATTCTCTTGCCTTGATTATTAGCCTATTTCCATTTAAATTATTACAAGTAACTAGAGTTATTTCTCTTTTTCCATTTGTATTCTGAGAAGTACATTTAGTATTATTTTTATCTATTTCATATTTTTTATAAACTTGATATTTAATCAAAGTACCATTTATATCATAAATATTAATTATATTTCCTATATTTAATTTATATAGATTACTAAAAAAACGACTATCATCATAATTGTGACCAGCAATACATAAATTGCCAATTTCATTTGGAAACGGCCCATAAAATCTACATGGAGCGATTTTTAACAATTCATCATTCGTTTCTGAAAGTATGGGATAATTAATTTTTATATCTGGGATTTCTATACTACCAATTACAAAATAATCTTTATTTTCATTAAGAGATATAATTGAATACTCATCATCTTCTGAATATAAACGTTGTATATTAAACCTATTTAACAAAGATGAAGAAACATTTTCTTTATTATTAGATATATGGTAAGTATAAATAAAATAAAAAAGTAAAAAAATAATAAGTATTATAGAAATAAAAAATATGAACTTAAATATTTTGAGCTTTTTATTATTTTTATTCTTATCATAAATAAATAAAATTTGATTCATAATAATTATTTTACATAGATAAAAAATAAATATACATTAATATATGAGTTTTTAATAAAAAAACCTTGATTTTTCCAAAAAAAGGGTATATAATATTAAAGCAATTGTTAAAATAACTAGAAGAGTGGGAACAAATCCCACTCTTCAGTTTTGAAAAGGAGAAAGTACTTTGGCAAATATAGAAGAGAAAGTTGAAAACTTAGTATCTAAAACTATTAATGATTTAGGTTATGAATTGTACGACGTTGAATATGTAAAAGAAGGCAAAGACTATTTCCTAAGAATTTACATAGATTCTGAAAAAGGAATAGATTTAAATGACTGTGAAAAAGTAAGCAATGTTATAACAGAACTACTGGATAAAGAAGATTACATCAAAGAACAATATTTTTTAGAAGTTTCTTCTCCAGGTGTCGAAAGAATCTTAAGAAAGGACAAACATTTAAAAGATAATATAGAAAAAGAAGTCCAAATAAAATTATTTAAATCGTTAGATGGGCAAAAGCAATATAAAGGGATATTAAAAAATTTCGATGATGAATATATAACTATCTTAAATGATAAAGAAATAAAGATAGATAGAAAAAATATATCACAAATAAAAACAGTATATAAC
>CANRGU010000131.1 GCA_947630255.1 uncultured Clostridia bacterium
TTATCTATTAAATGATAGCACAAATTCTGTTTCTTCTCCTAATTGCATTATAAATGTTTTATTCATTTGCTCTTTTGTTTCTCTATTTGTAAGTATTACTGAATAAGTATAAACATCCTCTTGTGTATCAAACTGACTATATGCTACGGTACTATTTGCATAGAAATTTTCTTTCGCATAATTTTCAAATTCTGCCTGTGTTTTAAAATAATTATTCTTATATGAATCTGCCAAGCAATTATAAGCATATTTATAATCCTTGTCATTTATAGCTTGTATAAATTTATTTATGTTTAATGCTACTTTTTGCTGTTCAGTTGCTCTATCATATTTTTCTATAAATTCTGGTAAATCAATAGTATAAGTATCAAGTATTAATGTATAATCCATTATTGCTTTCTCATCAAAAATATAATAATTGCCATTTTCATCCAAACAGATATATCTATTAATATCTCCATTTGTTTCAGTTTGATAACTAATTAATCTAGTATCTAAAATAGTTTCTTTGTTATTTTCTATATATCTTCTAAATTCCTCAATATTACCAAATTTTTGGTTCCTATAGTCTTCATCTAGCATATTATAAGCTTGTTCTAAATTATTAGAAATGTTATCTTTATATTTATTTAAATATATTGACATTAAATTTTCTGTGTTTATAGTTGTAAATGTAAATTCATTACTTTCATATTTTTCTTTTATTTTTGTATATCTTTCTTTAGGCTTTTGAGAAATATCAATATTGCTATTTTGTTCTTTTTTATAATTTACTAATATTACTAATAAAATTACAACGATAATAACAAGGATTAAAATAGCTATTAAAAGTTTATTTTTTTTATTATCCATCAATATTTCCTCCATTTGGTATTATTGAATATATCATATTTTCATAATCTAATTCTACTGTTATATTAAAGTTATTGTTAATAATATTATCGCTTTCGCGTTCTAAACCACCTAATTCTTTTAATACTCCTGATACATAATATTTGCTGTTATTATCATCTATATCTTCTACGTACATTTGAATTGCTTCAAAAGTTATTGAACCTTCTGGTATATCTCCAACATTATCTAATACATTTGCTGTTGTTATATTATTTTTTTCTACATACTCTGAATCTAATATTTGCATAATCGATTCTAAGTCCTTATCTTCAACATAACTAATATACTTATTAATGCAAGATTGGACTGTAAAATATGCTGTAGCACTTTTTACTTTTGTTTTTTCATTAAAAGTTCTGTCTTGTTGAACATTATTTGATACTTGATTTTGATTTATATTAGATTTAGATGATATTCCTAAAATCATACATATAGCTATGATTAGCAATATTAACAAAATACCTATTAATATTAATATTTTATTCTTCACTATTTAATCTCCTCATAAATTTATATATTATCCATTTGGATTCTGGCAGAAGGCATCATATTTCGCCGTTCCTCCAGGCGGATCAAAATTATAATCTCCTTTTAGGAACAATTCGTATTCTTCTGCTACTCTAATTTTTGTTCCTACCATATATTCTTCTCTATGATCATATCCTTCTTTCATATAATTCCATAATCCTGAATTTCCACCATTTTTATATGCTGAAACAAGTAAATCATTTTGTCCACTTCCACAACCAGTTCTATATATATATGAAACTAATGCATCTTTTTGATTAGATGTTAATGTTACATTATATTTTGCGCATGAAATATCTATAGCATCATTAAAATCTTTTATTTTCACTTCCCAAATTTTATTGGCTTGCTCTGCAGTTACTTTTTGCCCTACTACAATATTTCCAGGAATAATATCTGGATACCAAGAAGCTTCACCATTAGCCCATGCAACTACCATTCCATGTGCTAAATTCATTGTGTCGTCTTCTCCTTCTGGATCAAATACTATCCAAGTATCTCCTTGAACATAAATAGATCCACCTTCGACACCCCAAATCCAATCTCTTAATTTTCCTCCTGTAGCAATTTGTCTTGCAAGAGATGGATCAGGACTTACATATTCCTCTGGATCTAAAATTGAATTGTTTCCGTCCCTTATTTCAAAATGTAAATGAACACCTGTAGAACTTCCACTTGTTCCCATTCCACCTATAATCTGACCTTGCTTTACTATATCTCCTTTTTTTACTTTTATAGTTCCTTTTTCCATGTGCCCATATTTAGCAATAGTTCCATCTTCATGTTGAATGAAAACATGATTTCCTAGTTCTCCTCCATCTTTGCATCCAAGGTATCCGTCTTCAAATCCATCAACAGCTTCAATAACAGTTCCTGCTCGTGATGCTATTATATTAGTTCCCTTAGGACAACCTGATATATCTATTCCGTTATGTGTACTTCCCCATCTTGGACCAACACCTGAAGTTATAATTGAATCAACAGGATCCCCTTTAGCGTATTCAATACCTTCTATTATTTCTGTTGAAGAACTTCCAATTGGCCACCACCAACCTGTTCCGTCTTTTTGGCTTCCCATAGTTATAAATTCATCAGGATCAAATATATTACCTATATTTTCTAATGTTGCTCCATAATCACTGCCATCATATTCATGTAATAATCCTTTTATTGTATCTACCAATTCTACTGTAGCATCTGAATCTCTCATCCATGAAAATAGCCAAGAAGAAGCATCGTCCATCACATCTCTTGTTATTGGATGATCGTCATACACTAATAAAAACTTTTCAAAATTACCATCAGCATCTTTTGCATAAACATGTGTATTACTTTTTGGATTTGGATCTGAACGATATTCAGTAACTGTTGTTGTAATATCATTTTTCAAATCTATTTTATAAAATGGTTTTATTAATAAATTAGAAATATTGCATTTAATGATATTGTCTCTATCATCTCCTGCTAATAAATATGTATAATCACCTTTTAAAGTATAACCAAATCTTACTGCAAAAGGAAATTCATCTTTTGGTATACTAGTTGCTATAAAAAATTTTGGCATTTCATACGTAATTGTTTCACTCTTATCTTGGTTTACTGTTTTCTTTTCTTCAAATCTATATTCTTTTAAGTTAGTTGTAAAACTATTTTCAGGTAAAATAGTTATTTCTTTATACTTTTTGTCATTTTCATCAACTTTATCATCTACAGATACGTTTGGCTCTTCTACTTTACTTTTATATTCTGATTCCTTATCATCTTTAAATTTTTTTGCATCTTTATCATTTAATATTTCATTAATATCTGATATAGTTTTTTCATCTTCTGGTTTATATTCCTCCATAGGAACATCCATGCTTGTACTATTAGGACCTATATTTTGAACTACTGGGTCTCCATATGTTTTTACATAATGTTCCAACCAAAAATCTGCTTCTGTAATTCCAACTGAATAAGAATG
>CANRGU010000132.1 GCA_947630255.1 uncultured Clostridia bacterium
TTAATACAAAAATTATATCACGGAAGTGACATAATATAAAGTTTTGGGTAACTTTAAACCCTAAATATATTATACAAAGGAGGTAAGATATATGACATATAAATTCACAGCTAGAGCTGAAAAAGCTCTTGAAATTTCAAATGAAATAGCAATAGAGCTAGGTCACAATTATATAGGCACAGAGCATTTGCTATATGGGTTAGTTAAAGAAGGATCAGGCATTGCAAATAAAGTTTTAGAGAATCAAAATGTTACAGCAGAAGCAATACTTGAAAAAATAGAAGAACTAATTGGAACTGGCGAAACAAGAAGTAATCAAACAATAGGATTTACTCCTAGAACAAAAAGAGTAATAGAAAATGCCTTTATGGAAGCACGAAAATTAGGTTCAGATTTTATTGGAACAGAGCATTTATTAATAGGAATTATGAGGGAAGCGGATAGCATTGCAGTAAGAATTATGCTTGATTTAAATGTTAATCCACAAAAATTATATAATGAAATTATAAAAGTTATAAATGAATACGATAACAACGAAGAAAATAGTAAACCAAGCGGAAAAACAAATAGTTATAACTCAACCCCAACACTTAATCAATTTGGTAGTGATTTAACAAAAATTGCAAAAGAGGGAAAATTAGACCCTGTTATAGGAAGAAAAAATGAAATAGATAGAATTATACAAATACTATCAAGAAGAACTAAAAATAATCCATGCTTAATTGGAGAGCCAGGAGTTCGGAAAAACTGCTGTTGTTGAAGGTTTAGCGCAAAAAATAGTTGAAGGAAATGTACCAGAAACATTAAAAGATAAAAGAGTTGTAACACTAGATATTTCTGGTATGGTTGCAGGTGCTAAATATAGAGGAGATTTCGAGGAAAGAATAAAAAAGGCTTTAAAAGAAGTAAAAAAAGCAGGAGACGTTATTTTATTCATAGATGAAATCCATACAATAGTAGGAGCTGGCGCAGCAGAAGGCGCAATAGATGCAGCAAATATTTTAAAACCACTACTTGCAAGAGGAGAAGTTCAAATAGTTGGTGCAACAACTTTAAATGAGTATAGAAAATATATCGAAAAAGATAGTGCATTAGAAAGAAGATTCCAGCCAGTTACAGTTGATGAACCAAGCATTGGGGATAGCATAGAAATATTAAAAGGACTAAGAGATAAATATGAAGCACATCATAATGTTAAAATTACTGATGAAGCAATAGATGCAGCAGTAAAACTATCTAGCAGATATATTAACGATAGATTTTTGCCAGATAAAGCAATAGATTTAATTGATGAGGCATCATCTAAAGTAAGATTAAAAACATACACGGAGCCAGATAAGATAAAAAAACTAGAAGAAAAAATAGAAAAATTAGAAAAAGAAAAAGAAGAAGCAATTGCAGTACAAGATTTTGAAAAAGCAGCAGAATTAAGGGATAAAGAGCATAAAGAAAAAGAAAAATTAGAAAAAGAAAAAGGAAACTGGAAAGACAAAAATGCTAAAGATGTTAGAAATATAACATCAGAAGATATTGCAGAAGTTATCGCATCAAGCACAGGAATACCTGCACAAAAAATAAATCAAAATGAAAATGAAAAATTAAAGAACCTAGAAAAAACTTTGCATGAAAGAGTAATTGGTCAAGATGAAGCAGTATCAGCAGTAGCAAAAGCCATAAAAAGGGGCAGAGTAGGCTTAAAAGATCCAAACAGACCAATTGGTTCATTTATGTTTCTAGGACCAACTGGTGTAGGTAAAACAGAGTTATCTAAAGCGCTTGCAGAGAATTTATTTGGTGATGAAAATGCTATTATAAGAATAGATATGTCTGAATACATGGAAAGTCACTCTACATCAAAAATGATAGGTTCACCTCCAGGTTATGTAGGATTTGACGAAGGTGGAGGACTAACCGAAAAAATAAGAAGAAAACCATATTCTGTTATACTATTTGATGAAGTAGAAAAAGCACATCCAGACGTTTTAAACATGTTACTTCAAATATTAGATGATGGAAGACTTACAGATTCACATGGAAGAACAGTAAACTTTAAAAACTGTGTAATTATAATGACATCTAACATTGGAGCAAGATTAATAACAGATAAAAAAACATTAGGATTTTCAGCAGGAAAAGATAATAATGAAAGTCAAAAAGAATACGAAAACACAAAAAAAGAAGTAATGGCAGAATTAAAAAAAGGCTTCAGACCAGAATTTATAAATCGTATAGACGAAATTATAGTATTCCATAAATTAACTGAAAACGAACTTGGTCAAATAGTAGATATAATGCTAAAACAAATAAAAGATAGAATAAGCGAAAGAAACATTAAATTAGAAATAGATTCTAAAGCAAAAGAATTAATCATAAAAAAAGGAACAGATACAAATTATGGAGCAAGACCTTTAAGACGTGCAATACAAAACATGATAGAAGACAAACTAGCAGAAGAAATTCTAGACGGAAACCTAAAATCAGGAGACATTGCAAAAATAACAGCAAAAGATGAAGAAATACAAATAAAAGTAAAAATTAAAAAATAATAATTTAAGGACAGGTAAAAAAACCTGTCCTTAAATTGTTACACTGGATTAACATGTATAATGGCATCAAAAACATTATCTAACCTTTTAATGTCTTGCTCTAAGCTATCAGCCAAATTATGGCTATCAAATGTAGGCATATTTCCGTCTAAACATATTGTAAGTATAACAACATATTTATAACCAGAAGGTGTAGAATAAATATTTTCAACACATTTAATTTCTTTGTAATTATTAACTAAATTTAATATTGCATCTTTAGTTTTTTCATCAATTGAAATATCCATAAGCACATTATAACTTTCTATAAATATTTTTATACCAGAATAGCAAATCCAAGCAGCTATACCTAAACCAACTAATCCATCTATCCAGTAAATTCCCAAATTAGCAAATAAAATTGATATTAATGTAAAAGTAGTTACAATACAATCATTAAAGTGATCTTTTGAATTTGCTTTTAAAAGAATATTATTATATTTTTTATTTAATCTATTAGTATATATAAATAATGAAATTTTTATAAATATTGTAATTATGCAAACTATTACTAAGTAAATAGAAAAATCTATTGTATTAGAAAAAACAAGAGAATTTATAGCATCTATTAACAATTTTACAGAAATGACTATCATAGAAATACTTATAATAAATGAAAAAATATATTCAGATTTACCGGTGCCCAAAATTATGGTCAGAATCTCCCGGTTTACTTGCAATTTTATTTCCTATAAAAGTCATAAATGACGCGAAAATATCACTAGCGCTATTAAAGCTATCAGCTATCATAGCCTGACTTTGGCTAATATAACCCACAAATGCTTTTATAACAAG
>CANRGU010000133.1 GCA_947630255.1 uncultured Clostridia bacterium
TTTTACCTAGTGAATTTAAGAAACTTTCTGCAGTTCTAAATTCAAATGCAGGTTTTGCTGGTGAAAATTTATCATTAAATGCCTTAGTTTGATATTTTTTTACACTTCCATATTCCCATTCGTATGCAGTTTCTTTTTTCTCATATGTATTCTTGCCTGTTTCTTCATATCCTTCTAATAATTCTTTTGGTATTTCTTCTAAAAATCTTGAAACTTTATTACAAGATGTTGATCCAAATATTGTCCTTTGCCTTGCATATGTTAAATATAGATATTCTTCTGCTCTTGTAAGTCCTACATAGCAAAGTCTTCTTTCTTCTTCTAGTTCTCTTGGTTCTCCTATTGATTTATAACTTGGGAATATTCCGATCTTCCATTCCTACTAGAAATACAACTGGAAATTCAAGTCCTTTTGCACTATGAAGTGTCATTAATGTTACTGACTCTTCTGTTTCTTCTAATTCATCTACATCACTTGCAAGTGTTATATTCTCCAAAAATTCTGCTAAAGTGTTTTCTGCTTCTTCCTCTTCAAATTCCATTGCAACTGTTAAAAACTCTTCTAAGTTCTCTAATCTATTTTCAGCTTGTGTTGTATCTTCTAGCTCTAGGCTTTGAGTATATCCGCTTTTATTTAAAACCTCTTTTACTAGCTCAGATATTACCATACTTTCTTTTTTGCTTGACAAATCATCTATCAACTCTACAAATTCTCTAGAATTTACATATACTTTATTGAGTCCGAATTCATTTGCTCTTTTTATCACTTCATACATTGATATTCCATTAATTGCAGATAAATTTTCTATTTTTTCTAAACTTGTTTTACCAATTCCCCTTTTAGGTTCATTGATGATTCTTTGCAAGCTTAAATTGTCTGCTGTATTTTCTATAAGTCTTAAGTATGCAATTATATCTTTTATTTCTTTTCTTTCGTAGAATTTATGTCCTCCAACAATTTTATATGGAATTTGCTCTCTTACTAAAATTTCTTCTATACTACGAGACTGTGTATTCATTCTATAAAGAATAGCAAAATCAGAATATTTATAGTGTTCTGTTCTTCTTAAATGTTCTATTTGCTCTACTATATATGCTGCTTCGTCATATTCATTATCACAAAGATGAACCTCAGGAAGCTCACCATCTTCCTTTTCTGTCCATAAATTTTTTTCATATTTTTTTGTATTGTTTTTTATTATTGCATTTGCTGCATTTAATATATTTTTTGTAGATCTATAGTTTTGCTCTAATTTTATAATTTTTGTTCCAGGAAAATCTTTTTCAAAATTTAATATGTTTGATATATCTGCCCCTCTAAATGAATAAATTCCTTGGTCATTATCTCCTACAACTGTAATGTTTCCATGTCTTGCAGCAAGTAGTGTTATGAGTGTAAACTGTGATTTATTTGTATCTTGATATTCGTCTACTAAGACATATTTGAATTTTTCTGAGTAATATTCTAAAACATCTGGATTTTCTGTTAGTATATCTATTGTAAAGTTTATAATATCATCAAAATCTAAGCTGTTGTTTTGTTTTAATTTTTGTTGATATAATCTATATATTTCAGCTATCTTTTCTTTTCTAAATTCTCCATTTGCCCTTGCGGCATAGCTTATAGGTGTTAGCATTTCGTTTTTTGCATTACTTATTTCTGCTAAAACTCCTCTATCTGTGAATAGTTTATCATCGATATTTAGTTCTTTTAAGCATTGTTTCATTAGTGTTCTTTGATCTGATGTATCAAAGATTACAAATGACCTTTGATAGCCTATTCTGTCTATATATCTTCTTAAAATTTTTACACAAATAGAATGAAATGTTCCTATCCACATTTCATTTGCTACATCTCCAACTAAATTTTCTACTCTTGTTTTCATTTCATTTGCTGCTTTATTTGTAAATGTAATTGCAAGAATTTGCCATGGCTTAACGTTTTTTTCTCCTATTAAATATGCTATTTTATGTGTTAATACTTTAGTTTTTCCGAGAACCAGCTCCTGCAATTATTAAGTTTGGTCCTTCTGTATTTATAACTGCTTCATATTGTTTATCGTTTAATCCTTCTAATATATTCATTTATTTATTCCTTCCATTATTTTATTTATACAATCTTCTAATTCTTTTGCACATTTTCTATATACTTCTATTCCATATCCCCATGGGTCTTTTATATCAATATCATTTTGTGGAAACCCTGCATATTCTTTAATTGTATATACTCTATCTTTTAACTCTGGATACATTGCTATAACGTTATTCTTATGTGCTGTTGTTGCACATAAAATTACATCCATGTCTTTGATGTTAGAATTTCTAATATTTGTTGCCCTATGATTTGATAAGTCTATTCCATAGTCCTTCATCACAGTTAATGCTTCATAAGTTGGAATATCACCATTTTGCGCATATATTCCACATGAATACACTTCTACATCTTTATTTTCTTCTTTTGCCCTCTTTTCAAGCATTTTATGAGCCATGGCGCTTCTACATATATTTCCTGTGCATATGAACATTATTTTCACTTGTTTAAATCACTCCTAGTATAATTTTCTCTTTTTCAACTTTCATTTCAGATATCTTGTAGGCAGATTTTATTTTTTCTACTGCTTCTTTTCCTTTTTGCTCATCATTTGCATGAACATATGCAAGTATATCGCCCTTTTTTACTTCGTCTGATATTTTTTTATTTAAAATAATCCCTACTGATTTATCTATGCTATCTTCTTTTTTTATACGACCTGCTCCAAGTATAACTGATATTTCTCCTATTGATTTTGCATTTACTTCTTCAACATAGCCTTCTTTTTCTGATATTACTGGTAATATGTATTTTGCTTTTTCAAACTTGTCTGGATTTTTTATATATTCTATATCTCCGCCTTGATTTTGGACAAGTTCTAAAAATTTATTATATGCTTCTCCTGTTTTTATATTCTCTAAAATCATTTTTTTGCTTTGCTCTAAATCATCATTTTTACCTGATAATTTTATAATATAACTTCCTATTGTTGTTATTATTTCTTTTATATCTTCTGGAATATTTCCTTTTAAACATTCTATAGTTTCTATTATTTCTAATGTATTTCCAACTGCATATCCTACTGGTTCGTTCATATTTGTAAGTACACATACTGTTTCTCTATTAGCAAGCTTTCCTATAGATTTCATCATGTTTGAAAGTTTTGTAGCATCTTCTTTGTTTTGCATAAAGGCTCCGCTTCCAACTGTTACATCTAATACAATTTTATTTGCTCCTGCTGCTATTTTTTTGCTCATTATACTTGATGCAATTAGCGGAATACTTGCTACACAATTTATTGAATCTCTTAAAGCATATATTTTTTTATCTGCTGGCGC
>CANRGU010000134.1 GCA_947630255.1 uncultured Clostridia bacterium
TTTTAAGAATGCTTTAGCTTTTGCAAGCATAGGAATTATCCCTCCTTGCTTTTGAATTTATATAAACTCATAAATGAGTTATATACTAATCCTTGCATATTCTTTCTATTATTTTTTTATATTGTTAAACTAAATTCATATAACTTTCTTCTGCATTCACCTCGTGTGCTGTTATAGGTCCAGCACCTAATATTATTCTGTTTTTAGCCTGCATAAAGCTTGCTCTTCATCATATGTAAAATATAATTTCACTTTTTTTGCATTAGTGCATCTTTTATGTCCGCAAAATGCATCATAATACTTGCTTTAATATTTTTATTAAATTCTCATAATCTTTTGGAATTCTTATTCTAGCATATCTATTATCTAAATTTATAAAATTACTTGCAGTTTCAGTTATTATACCTTTTTTTAATAATTCATTTGTTAAATTTTCATATTTATCACTTTTTAAAGTAAATATCGGTGTTTCTATATTAGTATGTAAATAATTATTTTTATCTATATTGTTAAATATTTTTTTATTAGCATCAATTACTATTTTTTTAATATCTTTGATTTTATTATAATCTTGTAATATATTTATAAATATATTACAAGATAAATCAGAAAATGGAAAAGGCATAGCAATCTTATCATAAACTTTTATAAACTCCTTATCTGCTATTAAATAGCCTATTCTATGATTTGGTAATCCAAAAAATTTAGATGCACTTCTTAAAATAATAATATTATCATACTTATTTACTAATGTTATAGCAGAATTATTTAAACTCATATATTCTCCGTATGCTTCATCTACCACAACTATTATATTAAATTTTTTAGCTTTTTTTACAATTTCCTCTATATCTTTAACACTTATTATTTGACCTGTAGGATTATTAGGATTATCTATATACAACATTTCATATTTACTGTTTATTTTATCAATAAAATCTTTTGCAATAAACTGATAATTATTTCTTTCATCTAAACTATAATATTCATAAACTGCTTTTTTTAATTCAAATTCTGAAATAAATCTTGGAAATTGTGGAGAATACCCTAATACAAAACTATTTTCTTTTATTATAAATTGACAAAGATTTCTCATTATTCCCATTGTTCCAGATCCAAAAGATATATTATTTCCATATAATCTATTGACATCAGAATTTTCTTTCCAGAATTTAATTAATGTATCTTTTAATTTATCATATTCATTTATTGGATATTCGTTAATAATGCAACTAGCTTGCTTCATATGCCTTCTTATAAATTCTTCATCTAAAAATGGATTAGTTCCTAATGAACAGTCTATAATTTTATAAGTCTTATCTAGAATCATGCCTTCATTTTCTATATAATCTCTTATACTAAATTCTTTATAAAATTTGTCTATCATATTTATCTCCCCCTTCTACAATAAAAAAACATGTATGAGATTTTTTCACTCATACATGTTTAGTCTTTTATTTATTTTAAAACACGACTAATATGTATGGGTGATATTCATCCATACATGATGTCTATTATTTATTTTATTAAATGTATTTGTAACTAATTTCATATAATTTCCTCACTTATATGTTAATATTATATTCTTAAGTTTTATAATTGTCAAATATAGTATTTACTTTCTTGCTTTTATACCAAACAGTTTTCTGTTTAAAATTATTCCTTTTTCTGTTTTATTTTTCTCAATATATTTATTAAATTTTATATAATCCCCATCATCTTTTCCAAAATAAGGTATTATAGGTGTATTGCTTAATAGGAATAATAAATCTTCTGCTGTTTTATAATATTCTTTTTGAAATATATCAAAAAATTCGACTCTACTAAATTTTTTATTTTTAAGTTCTAATTCCATAGTATCTCTTAAATTACATTCAACGTCAAATCCTTGACCTCTTCCAAATATTTCTTTTAATTCTTTGCAATCTTCTTCATCTATTTGCTCTGAAAAAAATAATCCCTCTTTTTTCAATACTCTATATATTTCATTTTCATTAAATGGTGTATGCCTTGCTGTAACTATATCAAAAAAATTGTCTGGGAACTTAATATTGTTTGAATCCATTTCAAAAAAACAAATATTAGGATTTTTATTATTTTTTTTTGCAGTTTTTATCATTTCTTTTGAAAAGTCTGTACCAATTTTTAATAGACATTCTTTAGATATAGCATTAGAAAGTCCTTCTCCACCGCCTGTACCTATATCCAATAAAATAGTACTATTTGTTATATTATTATTTACTTCATTAAAAAAATTAAATTTACTGTTGTCAATAACGTCACACTTTATTTTTGAAAAATTCCATCCTATTGTTTTTCCTATCTTGTCATAAAATTCCTTCTCTTTTATATTAGCTTTGTTAATCATTTTTCATTTCCTTATCTTTTATTGTTTTCTAATCCTTTTATTTCCTGTATTAATTGTGTAAAGTTTTTTATTGTGATAGTTGGCTTTTCTTCTTCGTTTTGTGGATAATAATAATATTTTCCTCGTTTTAACCATACTGTACCCATACCCACTGAATTTCCTCCTTTTATATCTCTTGCAGGATTATCTCCTATCATTAATGATTCATTTGGAGTCGAGTGTGCAATTTCTAATGCATATCTAAACAATTCCGGATTTGGTTTAACTGCACCAACATGAGTAGATGAGATAATATCTTTAAAACTGTCTAATAGTCCTAACTGTTTTAATTTTTCCTTTTGTATTTCTAATAATTCATCTGTTATGACATATAAATCATATTTTTGTGTTAAATCTGGTAATACACATATAAAATCGTAATATGGCTCTATATTATCTTTTATAATTTCCCAATAGTTATCTCCCAAAATTTTAGGATTAATTTTATTTGTTCCAAAATCTTTTAAAGTTTCCTCATACCATTTTTCTCTATTATTTCTATTTGGGTCACTCTTGGAACTTTTTAATATTCTATGTTTTGCATTCAAATAAGTATTATAAATTTCTGTAAATGATTTATTAAGCTCCGTTGACATGAATTGCACTACACCTAATTCTGCCTTTATTTTAGCATGAGTTTCATCATATAAAGTTCCATCCACATCAAAAAATAATGTTTTAATCATATAACTATTCCTTTTTTTCTATACATTCGCGGTTACACATACTACCAACTTGAATAACAGCGACTATCCAAAGTTCATTTATTTTGTATTTAAATAATAGCATAGAATTTAATATTTATCAAATATCATTTTACCGTATTTATAAATATTTGGTAAGTTCATTTAACTCTTCAATTTGATATTCATAATTTATTTTCTCTTTCTTTCGATTAACCCAAATTGCTTGCATTCCAACGTTTAAAGCTCCTTCTATATCTACTTTAAATTTAT
>CANRGU010000135.1 GCA_947630255.1 uncultured Clostridia bacterium
TTATATATTTTTAAATTGTTATATTGACTTAATTCTGAAACTTTAAACATATTTATATATGGAATAATTGTAGAAATCATAATTATTGCAATTAATGCAATTAGCGCATTTCCTATTTTCTCTTTATTTTTTAGATACATTATCACATAAATAATTTCAAATATTATAAGCATTACACACAAATATCTTAGTTCTGTAAATCCATTATTTGATATCCTTATTCCAATTGAATATATTTGTAAAATTATAAATGGTATAAACAATATAGGTAGCCACTTATTTATTTTATTTACTACATCTTCATCTTTAAAAGACGAAGCCATAGTCCAAATAGGGCATCCTAATATGAAAAGGCATGCAAGTATTCTAAATATTTGGTTTGATGGTATAGTTCCTAAAAAGATTATTTTTGCTATATACATATAAATTATTACAAATGCCATTATTACAAGGGTATTTAAAATGTATTTTATAAGAACTTTCGAAAATTTTCCAATCTCACTATCTACATTGTAAAAAGAATATATAATTGCAGGTATGTAATATATACCTAATAATAAGATTTCTACTCTCAATAATAATGAATATCCTACATTATTTAATATTAAAGAAATAAATATTAATAATATGATAGCAGAGCCTATTGCTAAAATTGTATAAACAATACCTGATTTTAAAATATTTAAAAATACACGTGTAATGTATACATCAAATGGTTTATCACTTTTCTTAAAGTTAAGAAATATGGCTAAAATAGAAATTGACAAACAATAGCAAGTTATTAATCTTGGTATAAAGTCAATTTTAATCTCATTTAATCCATATACAAATACACCAGATATTATACTTGCTATTACATAAAAAATAATTTTTTTATGTAAGTTTTTTACATTACATGTTTCTAATAAAAAAGTTGTTATAGAAAAAATTATTGCAAAACTATTTATATTCGAAATTACATGATTACTAAAAAAATTATTGTTTAAATTAATTGCAGATATAATAGTAATTATAAATATTGTAATCATCGTTACAGGAAATCTTTCTACACTTTTTCTAAATAGAGAGTAGATACTTTTTAAATTTTCTTTTATTTTTTTCATTTAAATTCCTCCATTTAAAATAATTTTACTTTTTCTTTTTTAATTTTGCAACAAAAAATCCTTCATATAGCTCACTTGGACAAACACACATCGTGCCTTTAATATTTACTGGAAGGAGTGGTATTTGCTTAAACATTTCACTATTTATTGGTACAACTTCTATGTTTGGTATTTTTAATATTTCTTTTATTACATTTTCATTTTCTTCCTTCAAAATAGAACAAGTTGAATAAATAAGTTCTCCTTGTGCTTTTAATATTTTAATTGCCTTTTTTATTAGCTCTTTTTGAGTTTTAATTGACCTTTGTACTAATTCCTCTGTAAATATTTTATCTATATCATTGTTTAAATTTAGGGTTCCGCTTCCGCGAACAAGGCGCATCTAGTAATATTTTATCAAATGAAAAGAAGTTGTCTAATTTTCTTGCATCTTTAATCATTACTGTAACACGTGATGCTCCCTGCTTTTCTAAATTGTATTTTAATCTATCCGCTCTTATTTTATTTTTCTCACATGCAGTAATCATCGCTTTATTATTAGATAAATTAGCCATTTGAGTAGTTTTTCCACCTGGAGCTGCTGCCATATCAAGTATATTTTCTCCTTCTTTTGGATCAACTACTATTGCAGGTATCATAGAAGATAAACTTTGAACATAAATTTCTCCGTTTTTATAAATCTCTAATTCTTTAATTTCATTTAAGTTGTCTACAATAAATGCTATTTTGTTCCACTCTACTTCTTTATACTTTATATTTAGATTACTTAATTTATCTTTTACTGAATTTACATCAGTTTTATATGTATTAACTCTAAAAGTAGTAGACCTATTTGCATAAAGTCCCTCTACTATTTTATTTACATCTTTTTCTTCATATTCATTTGAAAGCATTTTGTATAAGAACTCTGGTATTTTATTCAAGCTATTTTTCCTCCTCCGAACAACAATATCATCTATATAAAAAACTGCTGACTGTCCAGGAGTTATTGCTCTTTGTGGTTCATCAAAAACAACTTTTATTTTATTATCCTCCATAGGATAAATTGTGCTAGCAAATTCTTTTGTAGAATATCTTGTTTTTGTATTAACCTTTAAAGGCTCAGTTATCTCATCAAATAGTATCAAATTTACATCTTCTACTATAAATTCTTTTTTATATAATTCCTTTTCTTCTCCAACTATTACTTCATTTCTTTCTTTGTTAAATCCTAAAACAAATAATGGAACTGAATTTGATATACCAAGGCCTTTTCTTTGACCTATTGTGTAATTATATAGCCCAGTATGTTTACCTAGTATTTCTCCTTTTGTGTTTACAATGTTTCCGTTTTTAGGTTTTAAATCCGAATTAATCTCTAAAAACTTTTTATAATCTCCATCAGGAATAAAGCAAATATCTTCGCTATCAGGTTTGTTTGCTACCTTTAAATTATTTTTTCTTGCTATTTCTCTAATTTGTTCTTTATTTTCAAAATCAGCAAGTGGAAATAAAATATGTTCTACTAAATCTTTTGGAATATTCCATAAAACATAGCTTTGATCCTTTCTTCCAGCATTTGATTTTTTAAGTACCCATCTTCCATACTCTTTGCTGTACTCTGTTTTTGCATAATGTCCTGTTGCTATATAGTTACAACCTAACTCTTTTGCTTTTTCGTACATGTATCCAAATTTCATATATTTATTGCATTCTATACATGGATTTGGTGTTTTGCAGTTTGCATAGCAATTTATAAAATCATCAATTACATGATTTTTAAACTCTTCTTTGTAATTATATATAAAATGTGGCACTCCCATTGAATTACATACATTTTTTGCGTCTAAATATGTATTTGTATTACAACACGAACTTCCTGCAAATAGTTCTAATGTTGTTCCTATTACTTCATATCCTTGTTCTTTTAAAAGCAGAGCTGCAACACTACTGTCAACACCTCCACTCATGCCAATTAGTACTCTTTTATTTTCCATTATTTTCATCCTTTTTTTCTAGTATTTTTTCTATTGTATGCCATGCAAGAAGAGCGCATTTTACTCTTGCTGGCATATTTGATACATTTTTAAAAGCAATTGCATCTTCTAGTTTTTCAAGTTCTTTCTCATCTGTTATTTCTCTTTTT
>CANRGU010000136.1 GCA_947630255.1 uncultured Clostridia bacterium
TTTCCAGGGGTAGGACCAAAAGTTGCAGATTGTATAATGCTTTTTTCTACACTAAAAAGATTAGAAGTATTCCCAATAGATGTATGGGTAAGACGAGTAATGAATGAATTATATATAAAAAATGAAGATGAAACAAAAGTAAATAAAAAAGAAATAGAAAATTTAGCAAAAGAAAAATATGGTAATTTAGCAGGAATTGCACAACAATATTTATTTTATTGGAGAAGGGAAGCATAGGTAAAAGTATGAGTATGCGATTAATTTATGGACGAGCAGGAACTGGAAAAAGTGAGTTCATTTTGCAAGAGGTAAAAAATAGAATTCAGCAAAAAGCCACAGATTTAAAATCTAGTGAAGAAAAACAAAGCCTTTTGGTTGAAAAAATATATATAATAGTACCAGAGCAATTTTCATATGCAACAGAAAAAAGACTATTAGAAACCTTAGATGAGCAAGCTTCAATAAAGGCAGAGGTTATAAGTTTTAAAAGACTAGCTCATAGAGTATTTGCAGAAGTTCGGAGGAATAAACGAAGTTAATTTATCCAAAACAGGGAAAACCATGCTTATAAAATACATACTAGAAAAGAACAAAAAGGAGTTAAACTTTTTAGGCAAAACAGGTGATATAGATTTAATATTAAGAAGTATAACAGAGTTTAAAAAACACTGTGTAAATGTAGAAACATTAGATGAACAAATTGATAAAACTGATGATGAATACTTAAAACTAAAATTGCAAGATATAAGCAAAATATATGCAAAATATGAAGAAGCAATCATAGGAAACTACATAGACGAAGATGATGTTCTTACAATACTTACAAATAAAATAAGTGATAGCAAAATGTTTGATAATAGCCAAATATATATTGATGAATTTTCAGGATTTACAGAGCAGGAATACCATATCATAGAAGAAATCGCAAAAAAGGCAACTCAAGTTAGTATAACAATATGTACAGATAGCCTAAGTAATGAAGATGAGCCTGATAATGATATATTCTATTCAAACAAACAAGTTGTAAAAAAACTAATAAACTGTGCGAGAAATGCAAAAACAAAATTAGAAAATCCAATAGAATTAGACGAAAGTTTTAGATTTAAAAATGAAGAACTAAAACAGCTAGAAAAAAATTTATATAGTACAATATATGAAAAATATAATAACGAAGTAAATCATATACATCTTGAACTTTGCAAAAATCCTTATACAGAAGTAGAAAAGCTTGCCCAAAATATAATTAAATTAGTAAGAGACAAAAATATAAGGTTTAGAGACATTTCTGTACTTACAAAAAATGTAGAAGAGTATACAGGAGCTATAAAAGCAGTTTTTCCAAAATTTGATATACCAGTATTTATAGATAGTACTAAGGAGCTAAACGATAATATTTTAATAAAATATATCCTTGCAATATTTGAAGTTTTTACAAAAAATTGGTCTCCTGATTCAGTATGGAGTTATGTAAAAACAGGATTTGCTGATATAAAAAAACAAGAAATATACATGTTAGAAAACTACTGCAAAAAATGGGGAATTAGAGGAAACAAGTGGTATAAAGAAGATTGGAGCTATGATTCATTAAATATAGATATAGAACACATAAATGAGTTAAGAAAAAAGATTGTAAATCCATTGATAAATTTAAAACAAAAATTAGAAACACAAAAAACGGCTAAAGAAATTACATTAAAGCTATATGAATTTTTAGAAGAGAATAATATAAAACAAAAATTACAAGATAAGATATATGAGTTAAGCGCTGAAGAAGAAAATAAATTTGCAAATGAATATTCTTCTTGTTGGAATATAATGATACAAATTTTAGATGAAATAAATTTGGTATTTGCAGATAAAAAAATGACTTTTGAAGATTATAGAGAAATTTTAAAATCAGGATTAGAAGTAAGTTCATTTGGAGAGATACCAGAAAGTCTTGATCAAATAATTATTGGAGATGTAGAAAGATCTAGAAATCATAAAGTAGATACACTATTTATACTAGGCTTAAATGACGGCGTATTTCCAAGTACAAATTTTGCAGAAGGTTTTTTAAATGATAAAGATAGAAATTATTTAAAAGAAAATGGAATTGAGCTCGCAAAAGGAACTTTAGAAAATATCTACGAAGATAGATTTAATATATACAAAGCATTCACAACAGCAGAAAATAATATTTATTTATCCTATGTATCAGCAAACAAAGAAGGTAAAGCAGTAAGAGCATCAACTTTAATTACAAAAATAAAAAAGATATTTCCAAAATTAATTGAAAAAAGTAGCGTAATAGAAGATACCTCATACATAAGCACACCAAAACAAGCTTACGGAGAACTATTAATCAATATAAGAAATTCAAAAAATGGAGAAGCGGTAGATGACATTTGGAAAGCTACATATAATTGGTATATAAAAAATAAAGAATGGAAGGAAAAAATTTTAAGAAGTATAAAAGCATACGACCAAAATAAAAATGCTGAAAAAATATCAGAAAAAAACATCCAAAGATTGTATGGAAATATACTTAAAACTAGCGTATCTAGATTAGAACAATATAGAAAATGTCCATTTTCTTTCCACCTAAAATATGGTTTAAAATTAAAAGAAAAAGAAGATTTAAAAATAAAACCTATTGATACAGGTTCATTTATGCACGATATAATAGATACGTTTTTTGAAAATGTAAAAGACATAAAAAATATTAACGATGAAGAAATAGAAAGCAAAGTAAACCAAATTATAAACGACAAATTATGTTTAAGTAAGAATTACATTTTTACAAGTATGCCAAAATTTATAATACTCACGAATAGACTAAAAAAAGTTGTTTTGCAGTCAATAAAATATATAGTTTATCAAGTTCAAAATGGCGATTTTGAGATCTTAGGAAATGAATTAGAATTTACAAAGCAAATAGACAATGTAGAAATTACTGGTAAAATTGATAGACTAGATGGATTCGAAAATGAAACTGGTAAATATATAAGAATAATAGATTATAAATCATCTGACAAAAGTATTGACTTAAATGAATTAATAACAGGAACACAAATTCAGCTAATCACTTACTTGGACAGCATGAGCCAAAAAGAAAATGCAACT
>CANRGU010000137.1 GCA_947630255.1 uncultured Clostridia bacterium
GGTCAGTAAATCTATTTTGAACTAATTTGATAAAAGATTCTCCATGAGAACACTCATGTAAATTTCCACCATATGAATCATATAGTGTATTAAAATTATCTTCCTCAACTAATCTTTGCACTTCACTAGAAAAATTATAAAAACTTTCAGCACGTAAAAAAAATTTCATTTCAGGTTTATTAAAAGTAGCAACTCTTAAATAATCAGCCAAATTAGAAGTTGTATTATTTGTATCATATCTAAAATTTTCAGTTCCACCTTCTGCAGGTAATCCTAAACACACAGCAAGTGCTTCAATAAAAGTAGACTTTCCAATGCCGTTTTCTCCAACAAGAAAAGTAACTTGAGATTTAAAATCTAACTCACGGAAGTTTTTTACAATCTCTATATTAAAAGGATAACTATCAAAGTTTTCTATTTTATCTCTTTCTAAAATAAGTTTTTTAACAATTAATTTACTATTCATCACAAGCTCCTATACAACTCTATTATAACACATAAGAGAATATTATATCAAAAAAAGAACTACCACAATAACAGTAATTCTTTTATTTTAAAATGGAGGGCCTAGTCGGATTTGAACCAACGATCAGGGAGTTGCAGAAATTTCCTTTAAACTACAATATGTACCTTTTTCCCATAAAATAAGGATAAAACACAATAACTCGAAATAACTATTAGTATTACTTTTCATTACTTTTTTGAGTTTTTTTGATTCAATTGGTCACAAATTGGTCAGTAAAAAATATTACCTATTTATAACTTAATTTACAATAAAAATTTATAACAAATTAAAAAGATAGGATATCCCTTTTTATAGAGATATCCTGTTCTTTTTTTATTTTAATCGATGTAACTTTATTAAATTTTTTATATGTTTGTAATTTTATTTTTAAACTATTAGCATCATTATCTATAAAATAATCTAATTTACTATCATTGGTAAGTATTAAATCTTTAGCAATTTTTATTATTTCTATATAATTGTCAGAATTTACAGGACTAGAAGAAATTAAATCTAGCTTTTTTAAGTCATCTTCAGTTAAAGAATCCATATCATAGTCATTTAAAATTTTCACAGCCAAATCTATACTTAAATCAACACATTCAATATCTACAAACAATTCAGAATCCAATGTATTTCTTAACTTCTTTAACTCATCTACATCAACATGAGTATAAAACTCCTCCAAAACTCGTTCAGTATTTCCAAGCATTTTGGCAATATCTTTTTTAGGAACACCATTTCTTTCAAGAACATTTGCAATCGTATGTCTTATTCTATGTAAGTCAACATCCTTAACTCCATATTGTCTTTTAAAATTACGCCAATTTTCAGATAACTTGTTAGGATCAATAGGTTTATTATCATCAACTAAATCTTTTTCATTAATATCCTTTTTATCAATATTTCGTCCTTCTCTATAAGTAGTAAATATAGGATCAGTAGGCTTTACATCAATACCACAAGCAACTTTAAATTTATAATAATTTTTCAAACAATTAATAGCAACATCAGATAAATAATTTACTCTATAACTATTTTCTGTCTTTAATCCTTTATTTCTAACACGATTATAATCTTTATTATTATTTTCATTATTTAATTTTTTATCTCTTTGTATTTTAAGAGAAAGGAATTTCTTTGGAACTGATGATGTTTTAGCATAAGTAAAATCTACTTCTTTAGTAACAAAATCAATATCACACCAACGTAATCCACAAGCTTCCTCTCTACGACAACCCAATGAAAAAATAATATTCATAAAAGTTTTTAATCTAATATCTGCAAATTTATCTAAACATTTGAGAGCATATTTAGCTTCTTCTATTCTAAAATAAATTAATTCCTTTTTATTTTTTTTAGGATTAGGCTTATTAGTTACACTATTATATGGATTAACAACGATTATTTTTTTGGAAACAAGATAATTCAATAAAGCATTTAAAGTTCTTAAATGAGTAGAAATAGTTCCCTCTGATAATCTTTTGTCAGGACTCTTTTTTTTAGGTCTTATTCTCATATAAGTAATAAATTGTTCTATTAAATTAGAATCTATTTCACTCATTTTATATTTACCGAAAAAATCAGTTATATCTGCATTTATTTTTTTTACATGGTCAAATACGGTATTTATATCAAGATCGCCACGATCCTCTCGTTCAAAAAGATAATTAATATATAAAGAAACTGCCTCCATAAAAGTTATATCAGTAGTTACATTTTTATCTTTTTCCTTTGAATTCTTATTTAATTCATTTTTTCTTTTTATTGCACCTAATAAATCACCTTTAAAGATTTCTGCCTTACGATTACCTGTAGTAGCTCTAACACTATACTTTTCATCTGGTATAATTTCTGTTATTCCCTTTAAATCTTCTTTAGTAATTTTAAGTCTTTTTGCCTCTGTTAAACCAATAGAAAACTTTTTTAAGTCACTCTTAACTAAATCACTTTTTTTAGCAGTTCTACCCATATTTAAAACTCTCTAAACTTAAAAGCATCTTTCTTATTAGATGTAAGAAATGCCTCTATATCTTTTTTTCTATAATATCTAGTTTTTCCTAATTGAGTTGCAGTGAGTCTTTTTTCATTAACTGCTTTATTTACAGAGTAAGTAGATAACATAGGATACAATTCTAATATTTCTTTTAATTTATAAAGTTTTTCATCTTCATCATTATTTTTTAATTGAGCATTTTGTTCTTTTATTTCATAATTCTTTACAAAATCAGCAATAGCATAAATAATATCACTTAAATTTTTAGTTTTATCTATACATAATCCTCCTTATATATTTAATTCTTTTGGAATTTCTATTTCTTCATCAAACCCATAATAATCTCTAATGGTATCATAAATATCTTTAATAATCTTTTTCTTAATATCTTTAACTATTGGATATTCCTTAAAATTAACCTTATCTTCATCTATCCAATTATTATTTTCATCAACATTAGAATGTATGCTGTAAGCAATTTTTATATTTTTATCCGAAAGAGATTCATACATCCAAATCACTAAATCATTATTATCATTATAAGATTGAAATATTTTAAATAAATATCCCTGTCCTAT
>CANRGU010000138.1 GCA_947630255.1 uncultured Clostridia bacterium
TTGGACTTTCATCTTTAATACCCCAAGTAATAGCTGGTTTTTCATCAGCATTAAGTGGAGCAAATTCTACAGATAAATGTTCTTCACATTTACCCTTATCAGTTGCACTGCAACTAGTAATTAAATTAACATCATCTGCAGGGGAAATACTACCACTTGCAACTGGTGTTAAAACATTAACCTTAACACTAGCAGTTTTTTCAGCAAAGTTTACAGTAACTGTATCAGTAGTTCCAGCATTTAATCCTTTTACTACTCCTTCATTAGTTACTTCTACGTTACCTGAAGTACTACTCCATGAAGCTTCTTTACCTTCAAGACCAGTAGCATCAAGTGGATCTTTTACCATACTTAATTGAACTTCTTGATTAGGATAAACATCTATACTACTTACATCTTCTCCATCTTTTTGGATTTTAATAGAATCAAGTGGTACATTAACTGTTACATTTACATCAAATGTACAATTTATATCATCATTACAGTTAGTAATAGTACCTGTAAGTTTAGATTTTCCTCCACCAATACCTTTAACTTTAGCAGTAAAACTTCCTTCTGCTTTATTTTGTTCTTCAACACTGATAACATTATCGTGTTCTACAGTCCACTCTACATCTGTGTTTGCAACTCCAGGTTCATAAGTAATTGTAACATCTTTACTTTCATTTTTGTTAAGATCTAATGTTTGTGGATTAATAGAAGCACTAGTTACTGGTACAACTACTTCTACAGTTATACTAGCTGAAATACTATCATTTGCTTTAGAAATAGCTTTAATTACAGCAGTTCCTGGTTTATGTGAAGTAACCTCTCCACTATCTGGGTCAACTGTTGCAACACCTTGATTTTCACTTTCCCATTTAACACTCTTATCATCAGCATTTTCTGGTTCAGCTTTTACTTCTAATTGTTTTGTTTGTTCATTTCCTTTAATAACTACTTTTTCATCTTCGAAATATAATCTCTTAATAGGATTTGTTACATTAACAGTAATTTGTTTTTCTTTGCCATAAGCATGAACAGTAATATGTGCTTGTCCTGTTGCTTTAGCAGTGATTTCTCCATCAGGTGATACATCTGCGATACTATTTTGATCAGTTTCAAAAGTTGCATCTTCTTCTACTGTAGTATCAAGTGGATTTGGTGTTACTTCAAGAGTTTTCTTTTCTCCACCAATCATTGAAAATTCATCTTCAACATTTAATGAAATAGGATCATCTTCTGCTAGTGGAACTTCAACAAATGCTTGTGTTTCAGGAGCATCAAAATCTAAATCATCATATACTGCATCTGCACCTGTTTCAGCATCATAGTGTTTTACAAGTCTTGATAACATAGTATCAGCACGACCATTACCACCTTTTGTTACAACACCAAATAGATAATCAGCTCTAGCAGTATCTTTTACTTTTAAAACCAAAGTACCAATAACTCCGTTGTAACTATAATCTTCTGCATAATCCTCAGTTACTCCAATAGATACTGAGAAATAATCTTTATTAGAATCATTTGCATATGTAGCATGATTTTTTGCTGCGATAGTTTTTTGTTCTGGAGAAAGTCCAGAGTCATCCATATCAGCAAATACAGCACCATCAACATATTCAAAAGCTCTATTATCAAATGTCATAGTATAACCAAGAGCTTGCCAATTAGTAGCATTTTTTAACTTTATTTGGATTCTAAAAGTATCTCCTCTTTTAAGTTTTTTAAAGTCAACAGGTTGTCCCTCTTTTTCATTAGTTGTTGCTTCTAAATAAAATGTTGGCTTTTCTTCAGCAAACGCACTCGTAATAGATACCATTACTGTTGCAGCAATTACAAGTAAAATGCTTACTCTAAAAAAATTAGACTTTAATATTTCTTTTGTTTTTTCTTTTAATCTTTCCATTCTTTTCTCCTTTCTGATATCACATAAACTCTACTACAAACTATTTTTCAGTTTTTAAATATGCATGTAATATTACTCTTTTAGAGTTATTATCATAGCATGTTGATAGAGTTAATGTTTGTCTAACCTTTTTCTTCTTTATATCTATATCAAAATCTTTTTCAGTTTTTCTGAAAAACGATTTACCAATATTTAGTGGCTTAGCATCATTAGCATCAGCCAAATACATTGAATAAGGTATATATTCATATTTTTTATCTTTAGTATAAATATAAATCTTATTTTTCTTATTGAACTTAATCTTTTTATCATATATTTTCTTTAAATCACTAAACATATCTAAACTACGAGTATAGTGACCAAATAAAATTGTATTAAAATCGCTAAAATCATATCTATTAGCATAATTCATAAATATTGAACCATTAATATTATATTTTTTATAAATATCATGATTTAAATAATATGAATTATCTTTGCTTTTCAATATAGCATAGTTGATATGTGTCTTTGGAATTCTTATCCATCCAACTACATCATGATTAATCCTTTTTAACTTTTTTATATTAATACTTATCTCTTTTGTTTTTTTATCTACCTCTACTACTTCTTTTGCAAGTTTTTTATTTAATTCTTGACTTTTATTTCTAAAATAGATAATACTTATAAATTTGTAAGTTGAACAAACGAAGATAAATATTAGACTTAATAAAATGATATAAACAAAATAGTTTTTATATTTCTTTTTTAATTTTCTTTTGCTCATTCATTACTCTTTATTTAAATAAAGTTTTAGGATTTCTATTGCATCAGATGATTCTATCAATCTATTTCCATTAAAATCTGCGATTTCTATTTCTAAATCAGTTACAGGTCTTGTCCCAACTGCCATAGATAATACTTCTTTTGCATCTTTTACATCAACTACATCATCGTTATTTACATTACCTTTAGTTATTTTTTCATCAGGGCTTTTTTCAACGACTTTTCCAATTTCTTCTGCATTTGCAGATTTTTCAATTATTTTATAATTTGAATTAAGATATTTCTTATTAAGTTCAGCAGTAAATCCAGATTCTTCTGTTCCTTTATGATAAGTACCACTTGTTATGAATCTTTTATTGTAACCTTCTAAATCAATAGTGGTTTTATCACTTGCGACAGTCTCAAATACGCCATCTTTAATAG
>CANRGU010000139.1 GCA_947630255.1 uncultured Clostridia bacterium
CATTGTATCATAATGTAATAATGTGTGTCTTTTTATTTCTTAAAACCGGTCACTTAATTTTACCATTTATAATATTTTTTGTTATATATTTGTAATATTTCTATGAAAATTTTTTGCCTTGTGGATAATAAAAATAAGCCTTAGACTTATTTCTAAATCTAAAGCTTTTTTAATTTTTGCAAAAATTTACACACTTATCTTGACAAGCTCTTATTTTATTTGGTGCATATTTTTTTCGCTATTTTCACCTATACATGGAGTTATCGTGACGTTAGCCCCAAGTACAACTAACGGACGAAGACCTGCTGAACCGAGAAACAGTAGAGTCGTTTGACTGGTAAATGTCCATTCCGTCCAAGGATGTCGGAGACATATCACGCATTCCGAAGGTAACATAGCCAAATCCAAGGTCAACATAGCGAGAAGCCAACCAATAGAATAAACGTGTGCCGAAAATCATTTCATGAAACTTTTCATTTTTACAATAAGTTGTAGGAGGAGAAGACAAAAGATAATATGTTTTTGTACACGTCAACTTAGATGTTGCCGTTTTAATTTCTTCCTTAGTTGTTAATTGACTTTCTTCATAATAGGGTTCACTTACTCCTATTCCTTCTGTTTTTACTGTGTCTGTGTCTATTCCTGAACCTTTCTCTTCATTATATATGACCGGATATTTTAACTCAGATGTAAATGCATCCGTCGCTCCATAACCAGAACCCACATCTCTTTTATTTAATCCTTCAGCACTTAATCCTGCTTCTACATCCTCTATTGTTACACTTCTTGCTTTTGCCCCTAATTCAGCTTTACTATATAACTTAGCACAAATATCATTTAATATATATACTCCATTATTATATCCTGTAGCACCTTCAAGAAAAACATTTTTAGACGTCGGCTTGCTACTTATTAGAGTTAAACAACCACTTTTATCCACTCCTAATATTCTCCATTTTAAATCTTCTGTTTCTAAATCTGAAAAATTATATGTAGTACCAGTATGTTTTGGATCTAATTTAGTACTTTCATAGGTTCCAGAGTCTGGCTTATACTCTATGTAATCTCCTATTTTTATTTCTGTTAGTTTCCCCTTATATTTTATATTTCCATCGTCATTTTGTTCCCATTCTGCTGTTCCACCAATTTCTCCTCCCTGTTCATCTTGCATTCCATCACTTTGGTCTTCTGATGGATTATTTTTTAAATATTCATCTAAAGAGTCATACCATGTGTCTCCTATTTTTATTCTTCCTGTGAGTAAATCTCTTTCTGCAATTTGGGCTTCCTCTGTTTTTGTTTTTGCTTCCTGAGTTTTTCCTATTAGTCCTCCATTTAATGCTACACTTATTGTTACTGCTATTAGTATTAACATTACTATTATTGTTATTATTAAAGCTATTAGGGTTATGCCTTTGGCACCTACTTTTCTGCCTATGCTTGTTTTCTCTTTCATATGTGTTTTCATCTCCTTCATTTGTTTTTATGTTTATTTAAATTTATATATTTATAATATATTATCCTTTTTATGTTGTCAATATTTTTATTTTAAAATTCTTTATTCCCTTTTATTTTTGTGTTTACAACTTTACATAGTTTTTATTTGTTACTTATATGTATTGTTTCTGCACTTACATTTAACTCTCTCGATAAAATATTTTGAATTTGCGCAACTTGCTCTGATTTTAATTCTTCGGCTTTTATTATAACGCTTACACTTCCTTCATTTACAAATATAACAGCATCTTCAAACCCTTTTGCCGTTATTAAATTTTCTGATATCATAATAGCATTTTTTGTGTTATTTATATCATTAATTTTTTGTATAGCCTCCTTTTTTTGTTCTGAGGTAGCATTTGGATTATTATACATATCTTGATATGTTTCTAAAAGTTCAGAATACATTGTGTTTCTTTCAAGTTTAGAAGTTGTAAAATAAAAATCTTCATCATCTTTATTATCTTGTTTGTCTACAACACTACTTGTAGGTGTTTCATTATTTTCATTTGTGTTATCTTCATTTATATTATTTTCTACACTATTAGAAGGTGCCTCACCATTTATAAGATTTTCTATCATATTACTTTCATCATCATTTGGTATAGTACTTACAAGCTGTGCGTCTCCAATAGTTTCAT
The DNA here is from genome assembly GCA_947630255.1 of uncultured Clostridia bacterium. Lineage (GTDB taxonomy): Bacteria > Bacillota > Clostridia > TANB77 > CAG-508 > CAG-452. The sequence continues at coordinate 2,139 of CANRGU010000139.1, forward strand.
TATCTCTATCAGCAATTAGGCTTGTTTGAACATTTTCTTGATTACTAACAAAATTTAAATAACCTGCCGTTATAAGCATTAATGATACAACTAAAACAATTAATTGATTTCTTTTTAAAACTTTCATAATTTCTCCTTTACATTTTATATAAAACAAATTAAAAGTAGTATTTAGGTAGACATTTCAAATACCTGTATTCTATAAGCAGATAAGCCTGTTGCAGCAGAAACAGCTTGAATTATATTTGTTTTTATATTTGCATTTCCAGCACCTTCTGCTGTAATAATAGCGCCCTCAATTTTAGGCATTACTACTTTTTGTGTTATAGGAGTTTTTTCTCCTTCATTTTCTTCAAATATAACTTCTTTATCAGTATCCGTTGATTCAATTTTTCTTACACCTCCGTTTGCATCTGTTTCTTCTGTATTACTGGATGTGGATTTTTCATTATACATTGCAACAACTTCGCTAGTTTCTGAATATGTAATTAATACTTGTACTTTTCCAACTCCAGAAATTTTGGATAGTATGTCCTCTAAACTTTGTTTTAAATTATATTCATTTAATTCTTGATTATTACTATTATTATCTATATGCTGTGCTAATTGCTTATTTATGTCATTTGTACCATTTTGTTTTACTTCTTGCTTTTTATCTCCCCATATTATATTTATTGCAATTACTGTTATTATTAATAACACTAGTAAAACCACTAGATTTTCTATTTTTCGCTTGTTATTACCTTCCATATTTTTTGTTAATTTCGTTTTAAAAATTTGGAACTTGTCTTTTAACATTTTTCATCACCTATTCTCATTAATATATATTTTTTCTACATCATAAGATGTACTTAAATA
>CANRGU010000140.1 GCA_947630255.1 uncultured Clostridia bacterium
AAATTTTGATTTTCCATATATAAACCCTCCATTAAAAATATACTATATTTATTATTTACTAAAAATAGATAAATATTACAAAATATAAGCCATTAATTTTATATTTGAAATAATATAATAATTATGATAAAATTATCTAATGAGGTGACTAGAATGTCTTTAGAAATAAAAGTTTCAAACAAAGGAGCAGAATTAACAAGTATTATATTTAATGGAAAAGAAAAATTACATGATGAAAAAAAATATTGGGATAGAAGTGCACCAATACTTTTTCCAATGGTTGGAAGGCTAAGAGATAATAAGACAATAATTAATAATGAAGTATACGAAATACCTCAGCATGGGTTTGCGAAGGACATGGACTTTAAATTAATTCAAGAAACAGAAGATGCAAAAGTATATATGACAAGAAGTAATGATGAAACTTTAAAGATGTATCCATTTAAATTTGAATTATATATTGCATATATAATAAATGGTGATGAGCTAATTGTAAAATACAAAGTAGCAAACATCGATGATAAAGATATGCTTTTCGGAATAGGAGGACATCCAGGGTTTAAATTAGAATTGGCTCAAGATGAATATTATTTCGAATTAGAAAAAAAAGAAGATAAAATAGAATTCATGAAAGTAGCCGGGCAATATATATCAAGCAGACCATCAAAAAACTTATTAAGAGATGGTAAAATTATAGATATAGAAAAAGAAAGTTTTGCAAATGATGCTATAATGATAAAAAAATTTAAGTCAAAAACAATATCTTTAAAACAAAAAAAGGATGATAAAAAGATTTTAGAATTTGACATATCAGAATTTCCAATTCTTCGGAATATGGAGCGTACCAAATGCAGCATTTGTATGTATAGAACCATGGTTTAATACAGCAGATAAAACAGTTGAAACAGGTTATTTTAAAGATAAAGAAGGAATAATGACATTAAAACCAGAACAAGAATTTGATTGTAAATATAAAATAAAATTCTTTTAGTAAGGAAAAAATATGAATAAGAATATGTTATTAATTGTTAATCCAAAAGCTGGAAAAGGAACAATACAAAGAAAACTTCCTAAAATTGTTAAAAATTTTGAAAAAAGAGGCTATAATGCTAAAACAATATATACTAAAGTAAATTATAAACCATCTGATATTTTAAAAGAAAATAATACAGATTGGGATTTAGTAGTATGCTGTGGAGGAGACGGAACACTAAATGAATTAATTAATGCAATAATGAAACTAGAAAAAAAGCCTCAAATAGGTTTTATACCATTACGGAACGATGAACGATTTTGCAAAAACAATAAAGTTATCAACTAAAAAAACGTTTCTAGCAAGAAATATTGATGAAGGTACAATTATTTCATCAGATATAGGAAAATTTAACAATTCATATTTTAATTATGTTGCAGCATTTGGAGCATTTACACCAGTTTCATATGTTACAACACAAAAATTAAAAAGAAAATTTGGAAAATTAGCATATTTTATAGTAGGAATAAAATATTTAAATAAAATTAGAGGATATACAATAACAATAGAAACTACTGAAAATAAGGTTACAGATGAATTTATATTTGGTTCAATTAGTAATTCAAAATCTATTGGGGGATTTGAGTGGTTTAAGAGAAGCGGAGTAAAAATAAATGATGGAGAATTCGAAATGCTATTCATAAGAAAACCAAATAGTTTTTGGGGATATATTAAAACTGTATTTGCAATATTATTTAAACAACATAGTAAAAAGAAATATTTTGAATACTATCAGACAGATAAAATTAAAATAAAATCTTCAACTAATATTCCATGGACAGTAGATCGGAGAATTCGGAGGAAGAAAAAAAGAAGTAGAAATTAAAAATATAAATAAAGCAATAGAATATGTAATACCAATGTAGAGAATAAAGGAAGTATTGTATGAAAAAAGTGATGATTGTACTTTTAATAGTACTGATAATTGTAGGTTCTGTAGGATATTTTATGTATAAAAATAATAAAGAGCAAGATCCGTTTGAATTAGAATGGATTAGAATTTATTATGATTATTTGAAAGAGAATAAAGAAAAATTAAATAAAAGAGAAGAATCAGTAAGATATTATCGTACAAATGAAAAAATACAATTTTGTAAAATTCAAGGAATCGAAAAACCAGTAATGCTATATAATTACGAAGAATTAGGACAAGCATTTACTAATATTTTTTACATTGGCAATAATGTTGTAAATAGCTTGCAAATGTTTAAAAAGGATTTTACAGTTGAATATTTATTTGACATAGATAATAATACTTATGATTATTATGTTCATGAAATAAATGAAGATAGCGAAAAATATTATAACCTTTATGAGAGCATAAAAGCAAATGAAGAGCAATTTGATTCAGAAGAAATAATTATTGATGATGTATTTGAATTTAAGACAGGAGAAAGGTATTCATTAACTACACTAGATGGAAGAGTATTAGAAATTCCTAAATTTGATCAAAAATTTGTAAAAACTGATGCAGTAGAAAACAAATGGGAATACATAAGTATAAATTCTTATGAGGATGAAATAAAAGAAGAATTTAGAGATGCTATAGAAAATATGGAAAGTGAATTAACAGATGCAGAGATAGCACAGGTAAATAAAAAAGTATCAGAAGTTAAATCAAAGAAAGAGGAAATGGTCAAAGCCTTAGAAGAAATACAGCAAAAACAAAGGGAAGAAGAAGAAAGAAAAAAGGCAGAAGAGGAGGCTAGAATAAAAGCCGAAGAAGAAGCCAAAAAGAAAGCTGAAGAGGAAGCAAAGAAGGCTGAAGAAGAAGCTAAAAAGAAAGCCGAGGAAGAAAAAAAAGCTGCTGAAGAGAAAAAAAGACAAGAAGAATCACAAGCACGGAAATTATACATTAAAATATGGAACATATAAAGGA
>CANRGU010000141.1 GCA_947630255.1 uncultured Clostridia bacterium
AACCCGTCATCAATATACAGTATAGGAAGAAATGCAAAGAAAGCAATAGAAGAAGCAAGAAGTAGAGTAGCACATGCGATTAATTGCGATGCAAAAGAAATATATTTTACTGGATGTGGAAGCGAAAGCGACAATTTTGCGTTAAAAGGAGTTGCTCATGCAAATAGAAGTAAAGGAAACCATATAATTACTACAAAAATAGAACATCCTGCAATACTTAATACTTGTAAAACGTTAGAAAACGAAGGCTTTATTATAACTTACTTAGACGTAGACGAAAACGGTTTAATAAGCATCGATGATTTAAAAAATAAAATCACAGATAAAACAATATTAATAAGCATTATGTTTGCAAACAATGAGATAGGAACAATTCAGCCCATAGAAGAAATAGGAAAAATTGCCAAAAGTAAAAATATAATATTTCACACAGACAGTGTTCAAGCAGTAGGAAATGTTGAAATAGATGTTAAAAGAATGAATATAGATTTGTTATCAATGTCAGCACATAAATTTTATGGACCAAAGGGAGTAGGGGCTATATATATAAAAAACGGAATAAAATGTAGTAAAATTCAAGACGGAGGACATCAAGAAAAAAACAGAAGAGCTGGAACCGAAAATGTTGCAGGAATAGTAGGGCTTGGGTCTGCAATTCAAAAGGCATATAAGAATTTGAAAAGCTATAATGCTAAACTAAGAAAACTAAGAGATTACTACGAAAGAGAGGTAGAAAAAAATATACCATATATTAAAATAAACGGTCACAAAACAAATAGATTACCGGGGAATAGCAATATATCATTTAAATATGTAGATGGAGAAGCATTATTATTAAATTTAGATATGAAAGGAATATGTGCATCAGCAGGGTCAGCATGTAGCTCAGGATCTACTGAACCTTCGCATGTATTATTAGCAATAGGATTACCAAATAATATTGCAAAAGGAACATTACGAATAACATTTGGAAAGGAAAATACCAAAGATGATGTTGATTATTTAGTTAATTGCTTAATAGAAATAGTGCAAAATCTCAGAAATAATTCAATAGAAAAAAGCTAGGAGTTATACTCTTAGCTTTTTAATTGATTTTATTTCATCAAACAAACTATTTATAATTTCTTTTCTTTTAAGATACGCAGTTCTATATTCTTCCAAAATATATTTATAACTTCTAAAATCTTCACCTTTTTCAAACATTAGCTTCATACATTGAGTAAAATATTCCTTTTTTTTCTCTGTCTTAGCAGTTTCTCTTTTTATATTATATTTATTTATTTGCTCTAATCTTTTTATTTGATTATCTAAATATTTTGTATAATTATAAATACAACTTATTTCATAATTTGTATCATCTATTACTACTTTGAATAATTGTTTAACTATTTTTGGATTTAATTTTCCGATTCTAGTATTTTCCTCCATACTTTTTAATGCCACAGATTTAGGAGTAACGGCTTGAGCATCTTTAATTAAAAGTTTTAAAGTATCTGTTATACCAATGTGTGTTTTATATTGTCTTTTACTTACAATAGCATCAAATTCATCAGCAACTCTAATAATTTGACCCTCTATAGGAATATCATCTTTTGTTAGACCTTTAGGATATCCAGTTCCATTTAATGCTTCATGATGGTAAATGGTACCTGCACTAAAAGGACGAAGTTTTGGATCATCCATACACATTTTATAACCAATTGTAGTATGAGTTTTCATAATTTCGTATTCTTCATCTGTTAAACTACCTTTCTTTTGTAGAATTTCTGGTGGAATAAAAAGTTTACCAATATCATGAAGATAAGCACATGTAGTACAATATATTGTAAAACTTTTATTTAAGTGCATATATTCACAAAGACGACAAGTAATATTTGCTACATTTTCACTGTGCAATCTAGTATAAGGATCTAAAGTCTCTAACATACTTAATTGATATCTAATCGTATCATCTAAATTATACGATTTAAGATTAGCTTTATCATAAAAATTCATTTCTTCTTTCATTTGTAAATCTCCTAATATTTAAAAAAATAAATAACTTAATTTAATTTTAAAGCTAATTTTAAATGACGTCAAGTATAAATTAAAAAAACACTTAAAATATTAAGAAGCTAATACTTTAAGTGTTTAAAAATTTTTAAATATCCATTTGACTGCTTAAAAATCCAGCTGCAGACTGAACAACTTTTAATTCCATATCTCCCATTTTTGTATTTTGTTCTTTAGAAAGTAAAATAACGCTTCCTATTACGTCGCCATCAGAAATTATAGGATATATTACCTGTGAATTATATCGCCTATTTTTGTTATCGTTTTGAGTTATCGGAATAGCTAATTCATTATTTTCTTTACTCGTATATATTTCTTTATTTTCCATTATTTTTTCTAATTCAGGACTTAAAGATTGTTCCAAAAATTCTTTTTTAGAACCTCCAGAAACAGCTATTACAGAATCTTTATCAGTAATACAAGCAATATGACCTGTTGTTTTAGAAAGAGTTTCTGCGTATCCAGTCGCAAACTCAGAAAGTTCACCTATAGGAGAATATTTTTTTAATATAACTTCTCCTTCTTTATCAGTAAAAATTTCTAAGGGATCACCTTCTTTTATATGAAGTGTTCTTCTTATTTCTTTAGGAATAACAATTCTACCTAAATCATCTATTCTTCTTACTACACCTGTTGCTTTCAAAATTTTCCCTCCTTTGTTTTGTTTTGGATTTAAAATTATTATTTGTTTTGAAATTAAATTTATACATTATTTTGACAAAAAATTAAAAACACTTGTAAATATCACAAAAACTAGATATAATATATACGTTTAAGACTAACTATATGAATGTCAATAGAAAAATAGAAAAAAATTAAAATTTTTTAGTACATTGAAAAATG
>CANRGU010000142.1 GCA_947630255.1 uncultured Clostridia bacterium
AATATAGAAAACTCTAAAATTACATTATCAGACATAAGCATAGAGGCATTAAATGTGGCAGAAAGAAATTACAAGAAAATTATAGGGACAAGTGCAAATAATAAAATTCAAATTATACAATCAGATTTATTTGAAAACATAAATGATAAATTTGATATAATAGTTTCAAATCCGCCATACATAAAATCTGATATAATAGAAACTCTAGATAAAGAAGTTCAAAATGAACCTAAAATCGCATTAGATGGTGGAAAAGATGGGCTTGAAATTTATAGAAGAATAATAGATGAATCATATAAATATTTAAAGCTAAATGGATATTTAGCTTTAGAAATAGGTTATGACCAAAAAGAAGATGTAATAGACCTAATAAAAAGTACAAAAAGATATATAGATATATATTCAAAAAAAGATTTAGCAGGAAAAGACAGAATTGTAATATGTAAAAATTGTCAAAAAAGCATTGAATAGTTAGGAAAAATATGGTATTATATTAAAGAGGTGATACCTAATGAAAAAGAAAAAAGATGATTTTTTAGAATATGCTTTAAAATCTGGAAGAGTAAAACCATTAGAAGAAGCATTCAAAGAATTTCCAGTCGAAGAAGAAGACCACAAGGGAAATGCGTATTACTATGTTAAAGAAGAATCAGAAGAATATAATAAATATTCAATAGGAGATATAGTTTTTGTAAGGAAATATAAATATCAAAATGGTAAAGAGGGAAAAGATCATCTATTTGTTATTATTGAAGAAAACAATTTATTAATTCCAATAGAATATTTATCGATGCTAATATCTTCAAATTTAGAAAAATTAAAATACAGTGCGAATGTATTATTAAAAAAAGATGAAATTAATAATTTAAATAAAGATAGCATTGTGAAAACAGATGTAATGTATAGAATACGCGAAAAAGATATTTTGTTTAAAGTAGGAAGAGTAGAATTAGAACAAATAATGGAATATAGAAATAAATTCAAGAAAAAGGAGACCTAAAATGTCATTTTCTTCGGAAGTAAGAGAAGAATTATTAGAACTTAAAATGTGGGATAGTAATAGTAATTTACAGCAAGATGAGCAACTTGCAAGATTGCTCTTAAGAGAAGCATTTATAAAAAAAGGTTTTATAAACGATCCTAATAAAGAGTATCACCTAGAAATTCTTTTTAAGTCAAAAAAGAAAGAAGAGCAAGTAAAAGAAATTATTTCAAATTTTGGTATAGATATAAAAGAAACAAAAAAAGGTTCTAATTATATGTTATATCTAAAAGACGGAGAAGAAATTTCTGCATTTTTAGCTCTTATTGGAGCTACAAAAGCTGTACTAAAATTTGAAGAAATAAGAGTAATAAAAGATACTAGAAATAATGTAAATAGATTAGTAAACTGTGAAACCGCAAATTTAAATAAAACAATTAATGCAGCAGTAAAACAAATAGCAGATATTAAAAAAATAAAGAAAAATAAAAAATTTGAAACTCTGCCAGATAGCTTAAAAGAACTAGCAAATTTGAGGTTACAAAATCCAGATTTAACATATGAAGAATTAGGCAAAAAGCTTTCAAAGCCAATAGGAAAATCGGGAGTAAGCCATAGACTAGAAAAAATATCTAAAATAGCAAATGAAAAATAAAAAAATCACGGCAAAAAAGGGGACAGACCCCTTTTTTGCCAATAGGGAGGATAGATATGAAAGAATTAGGAATATACATACATATACCATTTTGCAAAAGAAAATGTCATTATTGCGACTTTTTGTCGTTTTCCGGTGCAACATATTTAATAGAAGATTATATAAAAGCATTAAAACAAGAAATAAATAAAACGGAAATTTATAACAAAGAATACATAGTAAAAACAATATATTTTGGTGGAGGAACTCCATCTTTTATTGATAGTAAATATATTGTACAAATATTACAATTAATCAAAAAGAAATTTAATATATTACAAAATGCAGAGATTACAATTGAAGCAAATCCGGGAACGATAGATGAGCAGAAATTAAAAGATTATTTCAATGCAGGAATAAATAGAATAAGTTTTGGACTTCAAAGTACAAATAGCTTTTTATTAAAATTAGTAGGAAGAATTCATAGCTATTCTAGTTTTGTAGAAGGATATAATTTAGCAAGAGAAATTGGATTTAAAAATATAAATGTAGATTTAATGATAGGCCTTCCTGTTCAGAGATTAAGTGATGTAGAAAAAGATTTAGAAAGAGTAATAGAATTAAAACCAGAACATATATCAGTTTATTCGCTAATTGTAGAAGAAGGAACTAAAATAGAAGAAAAATTAAAAAATGATGAATTATACTTGCCATCTGAAGAAGAAGAAAGAAAAATGTATTGGACAGTAAAAAAGAAATTAGAAAGCAATGGATATATTCACTATGAAATATCAAACTTTGCAAAACCAGGATATGAATCAAAACATAATGTGGCTTGCTGGAATCAGGAAGAATACATTGGATTTGGACTTGGAGCACATTCATATTTTAAAAATAAAAGATACTCTAATACTATTCATTTTGATGAATACTTTGACTGGCCTGAAAATAGTAAAATACTACATGAAAAACAGGAAAAAGAAGATACAATGAATGAATATATGATACTTGGTTTAAGAAAAATAGAAGGAGTAAAAATATCTGAATTCAAAAATAAATTCGCATGTAATCCTATTTATTTATATAGAGAAGCCCTTAATAAATTAGTAAAGAATGATTTAATTGAAATAGACGAAGATAATATAAAACTAACCAATAAAGGAGTAAACCTTGCAAATTTAGTATGGGAAGAATTTATATAAAAATTAAACAAAAGGGGACAGCCCCTTTTGTTTAATTTTTTA
>CANRGU010000143.1 GCA_947630255.1 uncultured Clostridia bacterium
TATACACAAGAATTACCTCTTAAAACATTAGATGAATATATTTCAAAAAAAGAACAAGAAGGCATTAAATTATCTTATATGAATGTTATATTTGCAGCATTAGTTAGATTACTTGCAGAAAAGCCTTACTTAAATAGATTTATAATGGATGGCAGAACTTATGCACGAAATGGCATACAAATTTCTCTTGCAATAAAAAAAGAAATGTCAGAGGAATCAGAAGAAACTACTTTAAAATTTCATTTTACTGGTTCTGAAAATATATTTGAAGTAAAAGAAAAATTGGATAATATAATTTTAACTAATAAAGATTTAGAGGCTGAAAATAGTACAGATAAAGTAGCAAAACTTTTATCAATTGTGCCTGATTGGTTATTTAAAGTTATTGTAAATTTTTTAATGTTTTTAGATAAACATGGAATGATGCCAAAATTTATAATTGAAGCTAGTCCGTTCCATACAAGTGCATTTTTAACAAATGTTGGTTCACTTGGAATCGATGGAATTTATCATCATTTATATAATTTTGGAACAACTGGCATATTTTTATCAATGGGTAAAAAGAAAAAAAGTTATATATATGAAGACGATAATATTCATGAAGAAAAAGCAATTTCACTTAAATGGGTTGCTGATGAAAGAATATGTGATGGTTTTTATTATGCAACTGCGTTAAAAGCATTTTATAGATACATGAAAAAGCCAGAATTATTAGAACAAAACATAACACCTAAAGAAGATATTAGGTAAAGCCAGTATTGTTTACTAAAAAAAGCAATAAGTATTAAATAAATACCTATTGCTTTTTTTAATTTATCTTCTAAATATTCTAAGTGCGTTTAGTACAGTTATGAAGGTTACACCTACGTCTGCAAAAACTGCTTCCCACATTGTTGATATTCCTATTGCTCCTAAAATTAGTACTATAATTTTAATTCCTATTGCAAAATATATATTTTCCATAACAATTCTCTTTGTTCTTCTTGCTGTTTTTATTAATTTATTTATGCTAGATAGTTTTCCATCCATTATAACCATATCTGATGTTTCTATTGCTAAGTCTGAACCAGTATTTCCAATAGATATTCCAATATCTGCTAAAGCTAGAATTGGTGCATCATTTATTCCGTCACCAATTGCAATTGTTATTCCGCTTTTCTCTTTTATCTCCTTCATTTTTTCTTGCTTTTCGTTTGGCAATAAATTTGAAAAAACATTTTCTATTGATACATTTTTTGCTACATTTTCTGCTGTTTCTTTATTATCGCCTGTTAGCATATATACATTTTTTATTCCATTTTTTCTAATATTTTCGATGGCTTCTTTGCTGTCTTCTTTTATTACATCTGATATAACTATTGCTCCTAAATATTTTTTATTTTTTGCTACATATACTATTGCCCCTACTTCATTACATGGATAATATTTTACGTTTTCGCTTTCTAATAATTTAGAATTTCCTGCTAAAATTTCGTCTTCTTTATATTTTACTTTGATTCCCATACCTGCAATTTCGCTATATTCAGAAATTTCTTTTGTATCGATTTTTTTATTTACTTTGTTTATTATGCTTTTTGCTATTGGATGATTTGACATACTTTCTGCAATTCCTGCAATTTCTAATAATTCGTTTTCTTCAATTTCTTCTGCTAATATTACTTTTGTTACATCAAAATTACCTTTTGTAATTGTACCTGTTTTATCAAGTACTATTGAATTTGCTTTTGTAATTAAATCTAAATAAGTAGATCCTTTAACAAGTACTCCTTCTTTTCCAGCTTTACCAATACCTGCAAAATATCCAAGTGGAATTGATAATACCAAGGCACATGGGCATGATGTTACTAAAAATACTAAAGCTCTTCTTACCCACTCATTCAAATTTTCAAATCCTACAAATATAGGTGGTACAAATGCTAAAATAACTGCAAGTAGAACTACTATTGGAGTATAAATTTTTGCAAATTTTGTTATAAATAATTCTGTTTTAGATTTATTTTTATTAGAATTTTTTACGAGTTCAATTATTTCACTGATAGCAGTATCTTTGAATTCCTTTGTGACTTTTAGTTCTATAACATTATTTTCATTTATTGAACCTGCTAAAACTTCGTCACCTAGCCCTGCTTTTCTTGGAACAGATTCTCCTGTTAAAGCTGATGTATTTATAAAAGTTTCCCCGTTTATTATAACTCCATCTACTGGAACTTTTTCGCCTGGTTTAACTACAATTATATCCCCTATTTTTAAATCTTCTGGACTTACAACTTTTATTTCATTTTCTTGCTTTAAATTTGCAATTTTAGGCTTTATATTCATAAGTGAAATAATAGATTTTTTTGATTTGTTTTCCGCAATATCTTGGAACAATTCTCCTATATTATAGAAAACCATAACAGCAACTGCCTCTACTGGCTCATTTATTACAAATGCTCCTATTGTTGCAACACTCATTAAAAAGTTTTCATCAAATATTTCTCCTTTAAATATATTTTTAATTGATTTTAATAAAACTCCACAACCTGATAACAAATATGCAATTATATATAACCAAATTGTTAATTTTTCTGGAACTATTTTTATAATAGCAATTACAAATATAATTAATGCTATAACTAATTTTCCAATTTCTAATGCTATGTTTTCTTCTTTTTCATGACATTGTTTACATTTTTCCATTTTATATTCTCCTTTTAATTGTATAAATTGTTGTTTGTTTAAATGTTTTTAAGTTAATTTAATTCGTAAAATAGTTTAAATATAATTTTTGAAATAGGAGCTTCGAATCCAAAATTATTATGAAATAATAATTTTGGTGAAG
>CANRGU010000144.1 GCA_947630255.1 uncultured Clostridia bacterium
ATTCTTTTTAGCATTGCTCCATCTTTGCCTATTACTATTCCTTTATGGGATTTTTTTAATACATATATTGTTGCTTCAACATCATATATATCCTGACCTTTTGTTGTTTTTCTTAAATTCATTTTTTCTACTTCTACAAGTATGCCGTGTGGAACTTCCTCATTTAGTAGTTTTAATGCTTTTTCTCTTATTGCTTCTTCCATTAGCTGTCTTGCAGTTTGATCAGTATATTCTTCTATATCATAATATGCAGGTCCTTCTGGAAGGTGCTTTTCTATTTCATCTAATATCTTGTTTGTGTTTTCGTTTTTTAAAGCAGATATTGGGATTATTGCTTCAAAATTATATTCCTTCCTGAACATATCTATTAGTTTTAATAGTTTTTCTTTTTCTATTAAATCTATTTTATTTATTACAAGTATTGTTTTTTTATTTTTTTCTTTTATTTTTTCTAATATTAATCTATCACCTTTGCCAATTTCTTGTGATGTTGCCTCTACTATAAATAATAATACATCAACCTCTGGCATAGTTTGCCAAGCGGTTTCATTCATTGTTTCGCCAAGTTTTGTTTTGGGTTTGTGTATTCCTGGTGTATCAATAAAAACTATTTGAGAATTTTCTCTATTTACAATTGCTTTAATTGCAGTTCTGGTTGTTTGACTTTTGTTTGCAGTTATTGCAACTTTTTCGCCGACTAGGCTATTTATTAGTGTTGATTTTCCTACATTTGTTCTTCCTATAATTGATACAAATCCTGATTTAAAATTGCTCATTTTTCCTCCTTATTGTATATCGTTTAGCCACATTTCGAATTCTGCATCGCTTGGCATTCTTAAGTCACCTCTTGGTGATAAGCTTATTGTTCCTACTTTTGGTCCATCTGGCATTGGATTTCTTTTAAATTGCTGAGTAAAAAATCTTTTAATAAAAGTTTTAAGCCATTTTTTTATTTCTTCTTTACTAAATTTTTTATCAAATGTTTTACAAGCAATGTAATATATTTTTTTAGGTGATGCTCCATATCTTAAAAAATGATATAAGAAAAAGTCATGTAATACATATGGACCAACTAAACTTTCTGTCATTTGTTTTATATTCCCCTCATTATCTGCTGGCAATAATTCTGGCGATATTGGTGTATCTAAAATATCATAGATTGTTTTTTTGCATTCTTCGTTTTGGGCATTTTCTGCAACCCATTCGATTAAGTATTTTACTAAAGTTTTTGGAATACTGCTGTTTACACCATACATGCTCATTTGGTCACCATTATATGTGCACCATCCGAAGTGCAAGTTCAGATAAGTCTCCTGTTCCTATTACTATTGCATTTTCTCTATTTGCAATGTCCATTAGTATTTGAGTTCTTTCTCTTGCTTGTGCATTTTCATAAGTTGTATCATGATTATTTTCATCTTGCTCTATATCTTTGAAATGTTCTATACATGTTTTTGTTATGTCTATTTCTTTTAATGTTGCATTATAACTTTTTATTAAATTTTTAGCATTTTCATAAGTTCTAGAGCTTGTTCCAAATCCCGGCATTGTTATTGCAATTATATTCTGGTTTGGAATGTTCAATATTTTATATGCTCTTATTGCTACTAAAAAAGCAAGTGTTGAATCGAGTCCGCCAGAGATTCCTATTACAACTTTATTCATTTTTGTATGGACTAGTCTTTTAGCTAATCCGTAACTTTGAATATTTAATATTTCATTGCAAATTTCATTTATTTTTTTTTTATCATTTGGAACAAAAGGATATTCTTCGTATTCTCTTTCCAAATTTTCTATGCAGTCTTTTATTTCTACTTCTACTTTTCTATATTTTAATATGTCTATATCTCCCATATAGCTTATATTTCTTATTCTATCGTTCATTATTCTTTTTGTGTCAATATCTGAATATATTAAACTGCTTTCAAAATTAAATCTTTCGTTTTCTGCAAGGCATTTTCCGTTTTCATAAATCATACTTGCGCCAGAAAATACTGTGTCTTGAGTAGATTCGTTTATACCGCTTGAGGTATATACATATCCGGAAATTGTTTTTGCTGACTGAGTTCTTACTAAATCTTTTCTATACTCATTTTTTCCTAATATTTCATTACTTGCAGAAAGATTAAAAATTATTGTACCACCATTTAATGCGATTTTATTACTTGGTGCCTCAACTGCCCATAAGTCTTCGCAAATTTCTATTCCAAAACATATATCTTCATTTTCTTTGTCTTTAAATAACAAATCTGTTCCAAATGGTACTTTTTTGTTAAATAGTTCTATTTCATTTTGTTTTAAATTTTTGCTAGATGCAAACCATCTTTTTTCATAAAATTCTGCATAATTAGGAATAAAAGTTTTTGGTACTATTCCTAATATTTCTCCTTTTTGAATTACAACAGCTGTGTTAAATAATTGGTTTTCAAATTTTATTGGCATTCCTAATATACTTATGATGTTTAGATTTTTAGTTTTTTCTATAATTTGATTTAAACCATCTTTTGCTTTTTCAATTAATATATCTTGATAAAATAAATCAGAGCAAGAATATCCTGTGATAGATAACTCTGGAAAGCACACTATTTGAATATTTTTTTCTTCCGCTTCTTGCATATTACTAATTATTTCATTAACGTTAATTTCTATATTTGCAACTTTCAATTTTGGAACTACTGCCCCACATCTTACATATCCGTGTTCTTTTAGCATATTTTATCTCCTTTATGATTTTTATTTTAACACATAATTTGTTTT
>CANRGU010000145.1 GCA_947630255.1 uncultured Clostridia bacterium
GCTTTCCTTATGACTTTAAAAATACTTCTTATTGTTGAGGGATTAATTCCAGAAGCTATTGCTAATTGATTTATATTTATATTGTTTACTTCACAAAGCTCATTTATTCTTTTTCTTGTTGCTTCTAGCAAAGTCATAATATCCCTCCTTACAAAAACTTATAAAGTTAGTATTGCAAATAAGAATACAAAATATGCGTGAAATTTAACGCATAATTTTAAAAATAATATTTATATATCATTGAAAACTACAAATTAATCATATATAATTGCATTAATTGTATATAATAAAGTTTAGGAGGTATAAAATGAGTGATAGTGTAAATATTCAAGAAATGGTTGACAAGTTAGTAAATAATGCCAACAAAGCTTTAGAAGAGTATATGAAACTAGACCAAGAGCAAGTAAATAACATTGTATACAATATGGCACTTGCTGGGCTAGATCATCATACAGAACTTGCAAAACTTGCCGTAGAAGAAACTGGCAGAGGAGTATATGAAGATAAAATCATAAAAAACATATTTGCAACAGAGTATATTTGGCACTCTATAAAATATGAAAAAACAGTTGGAGTAGTTGAAGAAAACGAGCTAGAGGGATATGTAGAAGTTGCAGAACCTATAGGAGTAATAGCAGGAGTAACACCTGTTACAAATCCAACATCTACAACAATGTTTAAATCTTTAATATGTGCAAAAACAAGAAACCCAATCATATTTGGTTTCCACCCATCAGCACAAAAATGCTCTGTAAGAGCAGCAGAAATTTTAAGAGATGCTGCAATAAAAGCAGGAGCACCAGAAAACTGCATACAATGGATAGAAGTTCCATCAATAGAAGCAACAAGCGCACTTATGAATCATCCAGGTGTATCGTTAATACTTGCAACAGGTGGTTCGGGAATGGTAAGAGCTGCATATAGCTGTGGTAAACCAGCATTAGGAGTAGGACCAGGAAACGCACCATGCTATATAGAAAAAACAGCAAAATTAAAAAGAGCTTGCACAGATTTAATGCTATCAAAAACATTTGACAATGGTATGATATGTGCATCAGAGCAAGCAGTTATTGTAGATGATGAAATACATGAAGAATTTGAACAATACATGAAAGAAAATAATTGCTATTTTCTAAATCCAGAAGAAATAAAAAAAGTATCAGACTATGTTATAAATTCTGAAAAACAAAGTGTAAACTCAGAAGTAGTTGGAAAATCTGCATCATGGATAGCAGAAAGAGCTGGAATAAAAGTTCCAGAAAAAACTAAAATACTAATTGCAAAATTAGATGATGTTGGACCAAATTATCCATTATCGCGAGAAAAATTATCGCCAGTCCTTGCATATTTCGTAGTAAAAAATTATGAAGAAGGATTCGAAAAATGTAAAAAAATGTTAGAATTCGGAGGACTAGGACATTCAGCAATAATCCATAGTGAAGATGATGAAATAATAGAAAAATTTGGTACACAAATGAAAGTAGGAAGAATTATAGTAAATTCACCATCATCGCAAGGCGCAATAGGAGACATATACAATACTAACACCCCATCACTGACTCTAGGTTGCGGTTCTTATGGAAGAAATAGCACAACATCAAATGTGTCAACAGTTAATTTAATAAATAAGAAAAAAATTGCCAAAAGGAGGGTTAATATGCAATGGTTTAAAATTCCACCAAAAATTTATTTTGAAAAAAATGCAATACAATATCTAGAAAAAATGAACAACATATCAAGAGCTTTTATAGTAACAGATCCAACAATGGTTAAATTAGGGTATGTAGATAAGGCACTATATTATTTAAGAAAAAGAGAGAAATACTGTCATTCTAAAATATATTCAGATGTAGAACCAGATCCAGACGTAGAAACAATAATGCGCGGAGTAGAAGAAATGAGAGATTTTAGGCCTGATGTAATTATAGCAATAGGAGGAGGCTCAGCAATTGATGCTGCAAAAGGTATGTGGTTATTTTATGAACATCCAGACGCTACATTTGATGGACTAAAACAAAAATTTATGGATATTAGAAAAAGAGTAGTAAAATTCCCTAATTTAGGAGAAAAAGCAAAATTCGTTGCAGTACCTACAACTTCTGGAACAGGAAGCGAAGTAACAGCATTTTCAGTTATAACAGATAGAAAAAACGGAAATATAAAATATCCACTCGCAGATTATGCTTTAAGACCAGATGTTGCAATAATAGATCCTCAATTTGTGCTTACACTTCCAAAAAGTGCAACAGCAGATACTGGAATGGATGTATTAACACATGCATTAGAGGCTTATGTATCTAATATGGCAAGCGATTATACAGATGGACTCGCACTTCAAGCAATAGATATGGTGTTTGAGTATTTAAAAAGGGCATATGATAACGGGGAAAATGATATAGAAGCAAGAGAAAAAATGCACAATGCAAGTTGTATAGCAGGAATGGCATTTACAAATGCTTTCTTAGGATTAAATCATAGTATGGCACATAAATTAGGTGGAGAATATCATATACCACATGGAAGAGCAAATGCTATTTTACTTCCTTATGTAATAAAATATAATTCTGAAAAACCAACCAAATTTGTAGCCTTTCCAAAATACGAATATTTTATAGCTGATAAAAAATATGCAAAAGCAGCAAAATTCGCAGGAGTTGCTGGAAAAACTGATGAAGAAAGCATTAATAATTTAATAGAAGCTATAAAACAATTAATGAGAGATTTAAATATGCCAATGTCAATAAAAGA
>CANRGU010000146.1 GCA_947630255.1 uncultured Clostridia bacterium
CCTTCTGGTAATCCTTTAATAACTCCAGTCTGTCCATCTTTAAGTCTTACTTCACCAGCATAGTTACCAATAGCATTCTCTCTAAGATATAGATTATGTCCTTCTTCACCTATGAAATAATTTTCAAATTGATCTATATTTTCTTTATCGAATGTAGATGGGAAAGTTAAGACAACTTCAAATGTCCAAATCTTATTATGATCTCCTCTATTACCTTTAACATTCTTCTTTATAGATAAATCAAAGTCAGAAAGTTTAGTATTATGGAAAACTACATTTGTATTATCATCTATAAGTCTTCCTGGTACTCTACCATCAATACTATGTTCATAGTCGTCATCGTCTTCTTCTATTTCATATTTAGTGTCTTCTGGTATTCCATGAATAGTAATTACGTCTTCATGACTTAACTTGATACTTGCCTCATATACACCATCTGTTTCCCCATTTTCATCTTCATCTTTAAATACAAGTGTTCCTTCACGAGTACCATCATAACTATATGAACCTAGTTTTATATTTTCATTACTTGGTGTAAGTTTAATATTAAATGTAAACTCTTTTCCTTCTTTAAGTCCTAATGCACCATGTACTAACTTACTTAAAGTAAGATCTTTTAGACCAGGTAAATTGTTGTTATATACAACTAGAGATGCAGTGTTTGTTGTAACGCTTCCTACTTCTCCAGTAGAATATGTAATATAACTATTATCTTCTTCTGTTTCTTTTTCTTCTGTTACTGTATATTTTGTACCATCTGGAAGTTCTTTAATTGTTATATATTGACCATGTTTTAAAGTAATCTGTGCTTTATAACTTTCTCCATCTGGCTGTCTTTCGAAAGTAATATCACCATCATCTGGAGCATCTACTCCCTCAATTGTATATCCACCTTCATATTCATAAGTTAGAGTTAATTCTTCTGAACCTGTATTTGTAAGTAATATAGTAAATGTCCAAGTTCTATCTTTATCTCCTCTTTCACCAAGAACTTCTTTGTTAATAGTTAATGATTGATCAGGAAGTTTTATATTAGTAAATATAACATGTGGAGTCTCTTCTCCGTATACTAAGTTACCTGTAGTATTATCTGTTTTTCGTGTGATGTATTCATCTTTATTTTCTTCTTGTTCAACAACTTTATATCTAGTTTCTTCTGGAAGTCCTTTAATCTTAACAGTTTGACCATCTCTTAAAGTTACTGTTCCTTTATAACTTCCGTCTTTATTATCTTTGAAAGTTATTGTTCCATTTGAAGCTCCATTTCCAGTACCTTCATATTCATACTCTTCTTTAAGATTTACACCTACTGGTGGAGTTAAGTATACATCAAAGTGCCAATCTCTACCTTCTTCTGCACCAGCACCCTCAACTTGTTTTTCTATTTCTAAGTCAACTATTCCTTTAAGAGTATTAACAAATATTATGTTTTCACTATCATTTGTTAACAAACCAGAACTATTACCAGGTATTTCTGTTGTATAATCGTCTTTATTTGCTTCACGTTCAACAACACGATATTGAGTTCCTTCTGGTAATCCTTCAATTGTAATTAATTGACCATGTTTTAAAGTAATTGTTCCTTTATAACTTTCTCCGTCTGCTTGTCTTTCGAACTTAATTGTTCCATCACTTGCAGCATCAGCATCATCAGTTATATTAGAACCAATGTAGTCAAATGTATAACTATCTTCAGCCCAAACACCATCTTCTGGTATTAAGTAGATATCAAATGTCCAGTCTTTAGTTTTGTCTCCTCTACTACCTTCTACTCTCTTACCAACTGAAAGTTTACGAGCATCATATTTAGCATTAACAAAACTTACTTCAATATCTTCACTTGCGACAATGTCACCTTCAGCATTATTTTCTACAACAGTTGTAACATAATCATCTGTTCCTGCTTCTGCTTCTTCTACTTTATAATGAATATCTTCTGGAAGGTCTTTTATAGTTATAAATTCTCCATGTCTCAAAGTAATTTCTCCAGTATATGTACCATCTTCATTTTGAACAAATGGCATATCACCTTCAAAAGAACCAATATAGTGATAAGAATCTTTTATAACATAACCATCTGCATTTGTTAAAGTAATTTTAAATGTCCAAGGTTTTGTAACATCTCCTAGACTACCTTTAACAGTTTTTCTAATTGTTAAGTCACCAGGAGCAAACTTAGCATTTATAATACCAACATTTTTATCTCCATCCATTACTCCGTTATCAGAGTCATAACCTTCTCCTGTTTTAATAGAAGTATCATATTCATCAGTATTAGCCTCAGACTCTACTACTTCATAATGAGTTTTATAATCAATATTTTTAATCTTATAAACTTCTCCAGCTTTTAATGGAATAACTGCTTCATAGTATTCTACATTTTCTTCATCTGGCATAGGTTTAAACTCAAGTGGTTGTGCCTCAGGTGTACAAGTTTCTTTACCTTCAACTGTACTACATTTTTCATAATTATAAACAGTCTTAAATCCTTCTTTTTCTTCTGGTGTTAATTGAATACGGAAATGCCATGTTCTATCTTCTTGATCTGCTTCTGCAAGAGAACCTTTAATCTCTTTACTAAGTTTCAAATCGTAATTAGCACGATATCTATTAAAGTAATGTTCTTCTTGTCTAGAGTCAACAACTCCATTAACTTCTACGCTGTAAACTTCACTACCATTTTCCTCTTTTACTCTATCAAAGAAATAACCATCATCTTTTTCATC
>CANRGU010000147.1 GCA_947630255.1 uncultured Clostridia bacterium
ATAGTGGGCTTCTTATTCCTGCAAATGAAAATAGCTCTATATTTGTGTTTGATAATATTTTTGCAGATATTGGTGATGAACAAAGTATTGCAGAGTCGTTAAGTACTTTTTCTTCTCATATGTTAAATATTATAGAAATAACTAAATTTGCGACTAAAAATAGTTTAATATTATTAGATGAGCTTGGATCTGGTACTGATCCTATTGAAGGAAGCAGCCTCGCAATTAGTATATTAGAATATTTTTATAATTCAGGTGCAACTACAATTAGTACAACACATTATCAAGAATTAAAGGAGTATGCTTTATCTAATGATGGTTTTGAAAATGCTAGTTTTGAATTTGATATTGATACTTTATCTCCTACTTACAAGCTTTTAATTGGAATACCTGGCAAGAGTAATGCGTTTGCTATTAGTAAAAAATTGGGCTTGGATAATAATATTTTAGAAAGAGCAAAATCGCTAATTGAAAAAAATGATATTAATATAGAAGATTTGTTAAAAGGTATTTATGATAATAAATTAGAAATAGAAAAGCAAAAAGAAGAAACTGCTAAAAATTTAAATCAAGTAGAATTGTTAAGGAAAAAATTAGAAAAAGATTATTCTGATTTAGAAGAAAAAGCAAATAAAGCCCTTATTGACGCTAAAGCTGAGGCTAGAGATATACTTCTTGATGCACAGGAAAATGCTGATAGGATTATTAAAGAAATGAATAATTTATCGAAAAAGAAAAGTTCTATTCAAGAGTTGTATGATTTAAAAAATGAAATAAATGTTAAAATAAAAAATGTTGCTTATGGAAATTCTAGTAATGAAAAAGGAAATTTAAATTTAGAGGATATAAAAATAGGTATGGATGTATTTGTTATACCTCTTAATAAAGATGGAATAGTTGTTTCTTTTCCTAATGATTCTGGCGATGTGGAAGTTCAAATAGGTAGTCTTAAAACTAGTATTAATATAGATAAATTAATGAAGACAAGCGCTAAAAATGCTAAAACTAATAATATGTCTAAAAATGTGGTAATAAGTAAATCTAAAACGATATCGCCTGAAATAAATGTAATTGGTTTAAACGTAGAAGAAGCAAATCAAATTATTGATAAATATTTAGATGACGCAAATTTATCAAAACTTGAAACTGTGCGAATAGTTCATGGAAAAGGTACTGGAAAACTTCGCCAAGGAATTCACACATTTTTAAAAACTCATCCACATGTAAAATCATTTAGAATTGGAACTTATGGAGAAGGTGAAATGGGTGTAACTGTTGTTACTTTAAAATAAACAATTTTTCTTCATCCATTTAACTCTCTCTTCATGTAACTTTTGACCAAATTTTATTCCATTTTCAATATTATATTTTTGTTTTATATACTCTCCATCTATTTCACTTAGCATTTTGTTTCCTATTTCTAAAAAAGTACATTGCTCTTTCTCTTCTTTACTTAAATCTCCAAATCTGTTTCTATCGCAGTATACAACTATTTGAAGTCCTTCTAATCCTAAAGCAGATTTACTAACCTTTTCTATAAACTCTACCTTTTTGCTATTTCTCATTTGATAGAATATTCCTCCGCTTCATGTGTTCTCTGCAAGATGTGATTCCTGCTTTTTTCCAGATAGTAGGCACACCAATTCTATTTGATAAATTTCTTACTGGCTCTACTCCTTTTTCATCATGCCCATGATGATGAGGATACATTTCTTTTGGTGTTAATCCTTTTCCTAAATCATGTACTAATGCACTATAACGTATTAATAAATTGTTTGTAAGTTTTGCGCTATTATCTACTGTTATCATTGTATGATTATAGCTGTCACCTTCTGGATGATGCTCTAAAGGCTGAATACTCCCTATTAAATCATATATTTCTTTGAAATGTACATCTAAAACATCAGCTTTTTTTAGTACATTAAAGAATCTTGATGGTTTATTTGTTGAAAGTGCTTTTTTAAATTCTACAAATACTCTCTCTTTTGATAGAGTGATTAGTTCATCTTTTAATTTATTCATAAGTTTTATTGTATTTGCTTCTACTTCGAAATCTAACTGGCTTGCAAATCTTGCTACTCTATATACTCTTAATGGATCTTCTAAAAAACTTTCTCCTACTGCTCTTATTGTTTTATTTTTTATATCTTCTACTCCATTAAATGGATCAATAATTTCTTTTGTCAAAACATCTTTTGCAATAGCATTAATGGTTATATCTCTTCGTTTCAAATCTTCTTCTATTGTAATATTTTTATTTGTTGTTATTTCAAAATTTTTATGGCCTTTTCCTGACTTTTTTTCTGTTCGTGCAAGGGCAAATTCACATCCTTCTAAATCGAACACTTCAAAGGATTTTCCTCTTGGTATTGCATTTGGGAAAAGCTCTACAAATTTATTTTTTTCTAGCCCAACTACGCAATAATCTTTATCATAAACTGGCCTGTTTAGCAAACTGTCCCTTACAGCTCCTCCTACTAAATAAAGCCTTCCTCCTGATTTTTCAATTAATTTTGCAATTTCTTTAATTTCCATAAATTCTCCTTTTACATTAACATATCATAAAAATATTTTTTTCACAATATTTCTGTTTTATACGGCAAAAGGCACTAGGAAC
>CANRGU010000148.1 GCA_947630255.1 uncultured Clostridia bacterium
CTTCAGTTAAGTACATTACTAAATTATCAAAACTATCCCACCTATTTTTTATAGTTTGTAATTCATCTCCTGCAAAAGGTATGTCATGAACAAAACTTGCATATCTTGCTAGTGCTACTTGTGTCGCATTTAATGTTCTTACTAACTTTCCTACTTCAGGATTTCCCCAAACGGACATAGCAAGCATTAATCCTACTGTCTTTCCTGTTCCAGTTCCCCCCCATATTTGTACGTCAAATGGCAATACTCCTAACTTTTGATTTAATACACTTGCAAATGAGGATGCTAAAAGTATATGTGCTATCTTACTTTTTTCTCTTACTTTTCTACATTCCTCTTTCCATTTTTCATAATCCCCCATTTTCCTAATACTCGAATAAACATCCCTAAATGCTATATCTCCATCGTATTTTAAATCTTCAACATAAGGTGCAAATTCATTATCTATCCATCCCAACCTATCTGTACTTCGATTTGCTGGAATTTCTTTTGCATTAAGTGAAACTACATCTGCAATATAAGCAACTAGATCCTTTGCGTTCTCTGAATTTACTTCTATTCCCCTATCTGATAATTGAATTATGTTTGACTTGTTTGCTACTGTACTACGATCAACTGTTATGTATTGCCATTTATCATCTTTAAAAAATGCTAATTTTATTTTTTCTGTTTCTGTATCTACATTTATTAACCTTTCTACTGGAAGTATTGGATGGGAGCAAGCTACTATTGTTTGTGGAATCATACCTGCACCCATAACACTCTTACTTACTCCTGCATCCATGCATTCCCATTTGCCACATTTTAATTCTTTATCAATTGGTGGTTGCGTAAATTGAATTGTATTACTGCCTTTTTGCTTAAATCTTTGAGCATACTCTGTTTGGTACGCTTTTAATAATCTGTCAAAACTTCTTATATTCCCAAGCTCTCTTGCTCTGTCTTGTAGTTTTACTATTAGGGTTGTTCTAGCAAGTTGATTGTCTATTGAAAATATATGTTCAAATATTTCCTTATCAATAATTTGTTCCTTCGTTAACTCATTAATTTCCCCAAATGGTGTAAAACCTTCATCGGTTAATTTCTCGGAAAAACTTAATTCTTGATTCAATTTTCTTCACCACCTTTTTTTCGTGTTTATAAAACCATATTTTATCTTCAGTTGTTCCCTCAATAAAAATGTCTATAAAATACTGTACCTTTTCTTTTTCTTGAAGTGCCTCTACAAATAAATCGTTTTCAAAGTCTGCTATTTCTTCCCATTTCCATAGGTAATGTAAATAGTCTGTTAATAAGATGAAAGTTTGTAGTTCCCATTTTTTAAACATTTCCTCTGTTTTTCTTTTTTCTTTGTATTTATTTATTTCAAAATATGATGCTTTTTGATTAGGATCTAATCCTAAACCTAAAGTATAATTTATACTTTTTGCTGATTCATAAGCATTTACATTTAATAATTCTGATACTAGAGAGATTACATCCCCACCTTTACCACATCCAAAACAATGCCATATTTGTTTTTGTGGAGAAATAGAAAGACTTGCTGTTTTTTCTTTATGGAATGGGCATATACATTTATATGCCCTATTTAGTTGCATTCCATAAAGTTGTGCTACTCGTACTATGTCCGCTCTTTCTTTTACTTCTCTTATTAGGTTCATATATTACCTCCTAAAATGGAAGGTCATCGTTATCATCTGCATTTGTAAAATCCATGTCATTTGTTTCGTTATTTGTATTTGTTTGTTGCATTTTCTTAACATTTGGGACTTTTGCTTCATCAGCTTTATCATAAGATACTGCATAAAATGGTTTTACAGATGTGCTAACATCTCCATAAAAGTTCAAAAATTCCTCTTCTCTAAATACGATACCTACTTTTTTACCTACCAACTTTTGCTCATCAAAATCAAATTTAAAGTTTCCGTTTGAACTTTCAACAGAAGTTATAAGTCCCTTAAATCTTGGATTGGTTGTTCCTGGATTATATCCTTCTATAAACACTGGCCATACACCACTCCATTTTTTATCTTCTCTTGTATCGTTATCAAATTTTTTCTGATAAAAATCTTTATATTCTCCTTCAGCAATATCAAATGCTATTTTTAAATATTCTTTTCCATTCTGCGTTTTTTCACTTTTTACTTGTTTTATTATGCACTTATGTCCTCCTGCAGGTAATGTTTCAAATTCTCCAAAGGCTTGTGCCTCATCATATCCTTGTGGTTTTTCCATTTTAATTTCCTCCTTCTAGAAGATTAGCTCTCATTTTTACTAAAACTTCATTTAATAATTTTAATTTTTCATTTTGAATAGATAATTCTTCTATCATACAATCTGGTACACGTTCTGTTTTTTCCTCTAAACAAGTATCTGTTGTTAAAATACTATACATATAATCTGATAAACTTAAACATTGATCAATTAATCGACTATTTTCATTTATTAAGTTTTGTGCTGTTAACGGTTTCACTTCTTTGTTTTCTTCTATAATCATTTATTTTTCCTCCTTTACAGTTAATTTAATTCCTGTCTTTTTTTCGTTTTCAATTTCTACATCTGTAAATCCAGGAGTACATACGAGATTTATTCCAGATGGTGCAACGTGTCCTCTT
>CANRGU010000149.1 GCA_947630255.1 uncultured Clostridia bacterium
GATTATCAGGGAAATAAATTTAAGTTAATAGATAGCGGAGCAGTTACAACAAAAGCAGGAGTGTCATTTCCATTAAGACTTACAAAAATATATGATGATTTAAGCATGCTTATAGATAAATATAAACCAGACGCAATATCAGTAGAAGAATTATTCTTCAATAACAATGCAAAAACAGCAATAAACGTTGCACAAGCAAGAGGAGTTGTTTTAATAGTAGGATGTAAAAACAATGTACCAACATTTGAATACACACCACTACAAATAAAACAAGCAGTAACAGGATATGGAAGAGCAGATAAAATGCAAGTACAAAGAATGGTAAAAACAATATTAAATGTAGAAAGCCTTCCAAAACTAGATGACACAACAGACAGTATGGCAGCAGCAATATGCCACGCACACTCATGCAAATTCTCAGAAAAATTGTAATTTGTTTAATGAAAATGGAGGAATAATGACAGTAGATAACTTAGAAAAAGAGCTAAAACAAGGAAAACTAAATAGTATATATTTGTTTTATGGTGAAGAACTATATCTATTAGAAAGCGCAGTAAAAAAAATTAAAAAGTTATTCGGAGAATTGATATTAGGTATAAACTATATTCAAATAGATGAAACAAATGTTAATAATATAATATCGGATATAGAAACACCAGCATTTGGCTTTGATAAAAAACTAATAATTGTAAAAAATGCAGGACTTCTAAAAGGAGAAAAAAAAGCAAATTCAAAATTAAATAACAATTTGCAAAAAAAAATAGCAGAATATATAAAAGAAAATATAGAAACAATAAAAAAGAGTACAATATTAGTATTTATAGAAGAAAATATATCAAAATGCGAGCTTGCAAAAATAATAGAAGAAAATGGAGAAGTTTGCAATTTTGAAAAATTAAAACCAATAGATATAAAAAAAAGACTAAAGGCTATTTGTAATGCCTATGAAGTAAATGCAGATGAAAGAACATTAGAACTTATTATAGAAACATCAGGAACAAACATGCAGAATTTAATAAACGAAATTAGAAAACTTATCGAATATACAGGAAAGGGTGGAACTATAACAAAAGAAGCAGTAGAAAAGCTTACTACAAAAGAATTTGAAGCAAGAATATTTGATTTAACAGATGAATTAGGAAAAAAAGACATAGCAAGAGCTATGGAAATACTAAAAGAATTAATATATAATAAAGAACCAGTACAAAAAATACTTATAACTTTATACAATCATTTTAAAAAGATATATCTAACTAAGTTATGTATGGAAAAAAATAGAGATATAATATCTATATTAAAACTTAAACCAAATCAAACATTTTTAGTATCAAAATATAAAAGACAAGCAGGATATTTTAAAATAAATGAGTTAAGGAAGATATTAGGGGAATTAATAAATTTAGATAATAACTATAAATCTGGTTTAATAGATATAAATATAGGACTAGAAGCAATATTATGTGCGTATATTTAAAAAAGTGAGACTAAAATATTATCAGAACTAAAATTAACATAGAGGAAAAAGTTGAGTTTAAAAATAAAAATAAAATTATAAAATTTGTAGCAAGAATTGAAAAAGGAGATAAAAATATGTTAAAAGGTAAGAAAGTTATAATATTTGATATGGATGGAACTTTAATTGATTCAGTAGGAATTTGGAATGAAATTGATATAGAATTAATAAAACAAATTAGTTCTGTAGAAATTGATTTCAATGAATTAGATAGAATACAGGAAATAAGAGATGGAAAATTAAAAGAATATAGTAAATGTAAGGATTCTTATTTAGAATACTGTGGTTATTTAAAAGAACGATACAAATCAAATTTAACAAAACAAGAAATACATGATTTGAGATATAAAATTGCTGAAGATTTTCTAAGATATAGAATTGATTATAAAGAAAATGCAGAAGATTTTATAAAAAAATTAAAGAATGATGGATATATATTAGTTATTGCCTCAACAACCAAGAAGAGAAATATGGAAATATATAAAAACGAAAATAAAAATATAAAAAACAAAGCGGATATTAATAAATATTTTTCTTTAATATTATTAAAAGAAGATGTTAGAGAGTTAAAGCCAAATCCAGAAGTATATTTAAAAGTGTTAGATTTATTAAATGTACAACCAGAAGAATGCTTAATTTTTGAAGATTCTTTGATAGGTGTTCAAGCAGCAAACGCAAGCGGAATTGATGTGGCTGTTATATATGATAAATATTCAGATGGAAATAGAAAAAAAATAAATGAATTGTCAAAATATAGTTTTCATAATTATATGGAGGTAATAAATAATATAGATGATAAAGGATTAGATGATTTGAAACCATAAAATAAATATTGACATAATATGCAAAATATAATAAATGTATCTATCAATTTTTATGAAAGGCAAAGAAACTTATGTAGACAGGCTTATCTTTAAAGATTTGCGTAATAAGGGGTATATCAACTAATGTAAGTAATCAGTAAAAAGGATGTGGAATGATGAAAGTTTTATTTATACTAGGAATAATTTTAGTAATGTTCGGAGTAATATTAGTGTTTGATGCAAGACCAATAACAAAAAAAGTATTTGGCTTC